>NZ_MIFU01000002.1:0-285300 GCF_001855215.1 Pseudomonas sp. 06C 126
TACCGAGCCAGCAGGTTTTGGGGCGGCTTCGCCACCCAGCGCGGGGCAAGTCCGCTCGCCACGACAAGCCCGCTCGCCACTGGGAGGGCGGCGGCAGGTTAGCGGCGTTTGCCCCAGAACTCTTCTGCCAAGCGCCGCAGGTCTTCCGCCAGCGCGGCGACGTCGCCCGAGCTGAGCTGGCTCTGTTGGCCGGCGCTGACGGTCGCCTCGCCCGCATTGCGGATGCCGACGATATTGCGATTGATGTCCTCGCTCACCGCGCTCTGTTCTTCTACCGCCGCCGCAATCTGCACACTCATGGCCGTGATCTGGTTGACCCGCTGGCTGATGCCATCCAGGGCCGACGCGGCGCGCTGGGCATGGTCGACGCTGACTTCGACATGCTGGCTGCTTTGCTCCATAGCCATCACCGCATCACGGGCGCCGCCCTGCAAGGTGCTGATCATGCGTTGGATTTCATTGGTGGATTGCTGGGTACGTTGCGCCAGGCCGCGCACTTCGTCGGCCACCACCGCAAAGCCACGGCCCTGCTCGCCAGCCCGCGCCGCCTCGATGGCCGCGTTGAGGGCCAGCAGGTTGGTCTGTTCGGCAATCGCCCGGATCACTTCCAGTACGCTGGAGATATCCCCGCTGTGGCTTTCCAGTTGATGGATCACGGTGGTGGCCCTGGCCAGTTCCTGGGACAGGCGCAGCACCGCATCGCGGCTTTCGTCCACGCGCAGGTGGCCTTCACGGGTCTCGCTGCCGGCCAGGTCTGCCGCTTTCGAGGCTTGTTGGGCGTGGCTGGCAACTTGCGCCACGCTGGCCGCCATCTGCTGGATGGCGGTCGCCACCTGGTCGGTCTGGCTCTGCTGGCCCAGGGTGCTGGTGTGGCTGCTGTCCAGTTGCTGGACCAGGGCGGCGGCGTGCCCGGATAAACGCTGCGAGGCATCGCCAATCCGGCCCACCACCGCGCCCGCCTGGGCTTCGAGCATTTGCATGGCAAACTCGATTTGCCCCAGCTCGTCCGCGCGCCCGGTGTAGATCGCCTGGCTGACGGGGTTGTCGGCAATCTGCCGCGCCCGCTCGCTCAATTGCCTCAGGGGCCGCAACAACAGATTGATGCCCAGCACGCCAACCGCGCCCACTGCCGCCAGGCCCAGCACTTGCAACGCCCATGAATAACTGGCCAGCCCGGTCCCCACGCCCCAGGTCAGCGCGCACGTCGCCCCAGTGACCAGCGACAACTTCATCGGCATCTCCAGCACCGGCCGCATGCGCCGGGAGCCTGCGCGCAACCGCATATAGGCGCGCTCTGCCGCTCTCACTCGGCGTGCGTCGGGCTTGGTGCGCACCGACTGGTATTCCACCGTCGCCCCGTCACGGGTGACCGGCGAGGCATAGGCGCTGACCCAGTAGTGATCACCGTTCTTGCAGCGATTCTTCACCATGCCCATCCACGAGCGACCACTTTTGAGGGTCTGCCACATATGGGCAAACGCCGCCGACGGCATGTCGGGATGGCGTAGCAGATTATGTGGCGCGCCCAGCAGCTCCTCACGGCTGTAGCCACTGATGTCGATAAAGTCCTGGTTGGCGTAGGTAATCGAACTACCTAGGTCAGTGGTCGAGAGGATGTTGGCGTCTTGGGCAATGTCCACACTTCGACCCGTGACCGGGAGATTGATCTTCATGGAAAGCGCGCTCGGGGTTGTTGAGGGAGTCGGCAGGGGCACCGACTCTAAGCGCACCGGTTGAGCAAATACTGATCCAGCTCATGTTCCACGCATTTAGTTACCCGCTGCCCCCGTCAACGATCCGGGAGGGTCGCCGACCACGGCCACGCATTCGATCGCCACCCGTGCGCCGCGCGGCAGCCGGCGCACGGCCAGCACACTGCGGGCGGGCAGCCGGCCTTGGGCGAAGTAGCCCAGGTACACGTCGTTGACCAGCTTCAGGTCCTCCAGCTCGACCAGCATCAAGGTGCACTTGACCACGCGGTCCAGCGACGACTCATGACGCACCAATAGTTCGTGCAGCGTATTCATCAGCTGTTTCATCTGCGCGCCCGTGCCGCCCTTCACCAGGTTGAGGTTGGCATCCACCCCGGCAATGCTGGAGGTGTACAGCGTGTTACCGACCCGCACGGCCTCGGAAAACGGCAGCTCCGGGTCAGCGGGGTAAAACTGCGGCCCGAGCGGGTCCTGAGCACTGGCGGTGTCGTGTGCCTCCTGTGGATAACCCTGGAGAATGCGCTGGTACTCGCCGCTCTGCCTGAGCTGCTCCAGTGCGCGGTTCAGCTCACTGCGCAACTCGGGGTCGGACTTGCGCACGCCGATAGCCACGGCAGTGCCCATCAGCTGGCCGGCCACCGGTGGGCCGACGAAGTCAAACGCCCGGCCCTGCTCGGTGTCGAGCAACTCCTGGCGGATTTCTGCGGTGCCTTGCAGCGCCGCGTCGATATCGCCGGCTACCAGGCTGCGGATCAACTGGTCGTTGAGCCAGAAGCTCTTGATGATCACCCCGGCCGGCGCCCATTGCGCCAGGGCGAAGGCTTCACGATTACTGCCGGCCAGCACCCCGACGCGCTTGCCCTTGAGCGCACGCACGGTCGGCAGCAGCCCGGAATACTTGCGGGCCACCAACTGGGTGGTAAGGGGATAGAGGTCGTCGGTGAAATCGATCAGTTGCCGACGCTGGGGGGTGGATGCCATGCCCATGATCGCATCGAAACGCCGGCGTTCCAGGGCATCAATGCTGTGGGAAAATACCTGGTCGACCCAGGTGCAGCGCACATCGAGTTGGGCACACAGGGCATTGCCCAGTTCGATGTTCAAGCCCACCAATCGCCCTTGGGCATTGCGGCTTTCGTAGGGCGGGAACTGCGGGGAGATCGCGAAGCGGATCTCGCTGCGCGGCGCAGTGCCGGCCACCGCCCCCATAAAAAAGCCGCCCGACAGCAGCAGCCCAATGGATAACACGAAGATCTTTGCCAAAGCCATGCAGACATCCCTTTCCTGAAAGACCCACACCCTCAACCCAAACTGCTGCCAATCAGGCGCGGCGAAGGGGTATCAGGCAAGCTTTCAAGAAAAGGTCGTGGACCGACAAGACGAAAAGTCAGCAATGGCTGTAGGCACAACTGCCGTCAGCGTTTACCCATCGAGCGGCGGGTGCCTGGCGGCGCCATACCAGGGGTTTTGGTGTGGCCGTTCTTCGCGCCGTTTTTGTACCACAGCTGATTGCTGTCTTTCGCCCCGGCCAGTTCACCCGGTTTGAAGGGGAATTTGAAGGCCGGGATCACCGGCTTGGCCTCACTGTCGAGGCTGTCTGGATCAGCGAGTTCGGCGCTTTCAACAGGCGGTTGTGTCGGGCAATTCATGGAAGCTCCGGAGCGTGCAAAAAATGACGCGGGCCCGACTTGCGGGCCACACTGGCGCGCAGTATACCTGCGCGCCCTGGTTCTTTAACCACTGCCCGTACGAATGGTCGACCTTTGCTGTCAGCGCTGTCAGTTAACGGTCACTTTGCTGACCGGGTTTGCCGGCTATAAAGAGCCTTCACTCTTCCCATTCTCTGTCCGGACGCTGCGAGCCCATGCACATTCAACGCAAAACCACCTTGATTGTGCTCGCCGTCGTGGCCCTGGCGGTCGTGGCCTGGGTCGCGACCCGGCCGGCCAAGACCAAGCTGTCCGCCTCCACTGCGATCCCGGTGCGGGTGGTCAGTGTCGCCCAGCAGGACATCCCGCGGTTTGTCAGCGGCATCGGCTCGGTGCTGTCGCTGCACAGTGTGGTGATTCGCCCGCAAGTCGACGGCATCCTCACCCGATTGCAGGTCAAGGAAGGGCAACTGGTCAAGGCCGGCGACCTGCTGGCGAGCATCGACGACCGGGCGATCCGCGCCAGCCTCGACCAGGCCAGGGCCCAGTTGGGCGAAAGCCAGGCGCAGTTGCAGGTGGCCCAGGTCAATCTCAAGCGCTACAAGGAGCTGAGCATCGACGACGGCGTGTCGAAGCAGACTTACGACCAGCAGCAAGCCCTGGTCAATCAGCTCAAGGCCACGGTCCAGGGCAACCAGGCGGCGATTGATGCGGCCCAGGTCCAGCTTTCCTACACGCAGATTCGCTCCCCCGTCAGCGGTCGCGTCGGGATTCGCAATGTGGATGAAGGCAACTTCCTGCGCACCAGCGACACCCAAGGCCTGTTCTCGGTGACGCAGATCGACCCGATTGCGGTGGAGTTTTCCCTGCCACAACAGATGCTGCCGACCCTGCAAGGCCTGATCGCCGCGCAACACCCGGCCAGTGTCGATGCGTTCCTGGGGGCCGACACCGAGAGCCCGGCCGCGATCCTGCTCGGCGAGGGCCGCCTGAGCCTGATCGATAACCAGATCAGCGCCACCACCGGCACCATCCGCGCCAAGGCCGAGTTCAGCAATGCCGCGCAAACGCTGTGGCCAGGGCAACTGGTCACGGTAAAGATCCAGACCGCCCTCGACAAGGCCGCCCTGGTGGTGCCACCGACCGTGGTCCAGCGCGGCATGGACTCGCACTTTGTGTACCGCCTCAATGGCGACAAAGTGGACGTGGTGCCCGTGCAGGTGACCTACCAGAACAGCGACCTGACGATTGTCACCGGCGTGCAGCCCGGTGATGTGCTGGTCAGCGACGGCCAGTCACGCCTCAAGGCCGGCGCCCAGGTGGAGGTGCTCAAGGAGCCGCCGCAAGTGATCCAGACCGCCCAAGCGCAGGCCCGGCCATGAAGGGCCGTGGCTCGGTATCGGCGTGGTGTGTCGACCATCCGGTCGCCACCCTGCTGTTGACCTTTGCCCTGGTGCTGCTCGGGCTGATCGCCTTCCCGCGCCTGCCGGTCGCGCCGCTGCCGGAGGCGGAGTTCCCGACGATCCAGGTCACCGCCCAACTGCCCGGCGCCAGCCCCGATACCATGGCGTCCTCGGTGGCAACGCCCTTGGAAGTGCAATTCAGCGCCATCCCCGGCATGACCCAGATGACGTCCAGCAGCGCCCTGGGTTCCAGCCTCCTGACCCTGCAATTCACCCTCGACAAGAGCATCGATACCGCCGCCCAGGAAGTCCAGGCAGCGATCAACACCGCGGCCGGCAAGTTGCCCAGCGATATGCCCAACCTGCCGACTTGGCGCAAGGTCAACCCGGCGGACAGCCCGGTGCTGATCCTCAGTATCAGCTCCAACAACATGCCCGGCACCGAACTGAGCGACTACGTGGAAACCCTGCTGGCCCGGCAGATCAGCCAGATCGACGGGGTCGGCCAGATCAGCATCACCGGCCAGCAACGCCCGGCGATCCGCGTGCAGGCCTCGCCGGACAAGCTCGCCGCCATCGGCCTGACCCTGGCCGACATCCGCCTGGTGCTCCAGCAATCGAGCCTGAACCTGGCCAAGGGCGCGCTGTATGGACGCGACAGCGTGTCGACGCTGTCGACCAACGATCAACTGTTCCACCCAGAGGAATACGGCGACCTGATCGTTTCCTACAAGGACGGCGCGCCGGTGCAGTTGCGCGATGTGGCGCGGGTGATCAATGGTTCGGAGAACGCCTACGTGCAGGCCTGGTCCGGTGATACGCCGGGGGTCAACCTGGTGATTTTCCGCCAGCCGGGGGCCAATATCGTCGACACCGTGGACCGCATCCAGGCCGAGTTGCCGCGCCTGCAGGCAATGCTGCCGGCGTCGGTGGACGTCAGCTCGTTGTCGGACCGCACCAAGACCATTCGCGCCTCGCTGCATGAAGTGGAAATCACCCTGTTGATCGCCGTGTTGCTGGTGGTGGCGGTGATGGCGCTGTTCCTGCGCCAATGGTCGGCAACCCTGATTGTTTCCAGCGTGCTGGGAGTATCGCTGGTGGCCACTTTTGCCTTGATGTACGTGATGGGCTTCAGCCTGAATAACCTGACCCTGGTGGCCATCGTCATCGCCGTGGGTTTTGTGGTGGACGATGCGATTGTGGTGGTGGAGAACATCCACCGCCACCTTGAGGCCGGCCTGGACAAGCGTGAAGCAGCAATCAAGGGCGCCGGCGAGATCGGGTTTACCGTGGTGTCCATCAGCTTCTCGCTGGTGGCGGCGTTTATCCCGTTGCTGTTCATGGGCGGCGTGGTCGGGCGCCTGTTCAAGGAATTTGCCCTGACGGCGACCTCGACCATCCTGATTTCGGTGGTGGTGTCCCTGACCCTGGCGCCGATGCTGGCCGGGCAGTTCATGCGCGCCCCTAGCCATCATCCCCACGACAAGCCGGGCTTTGGCGAACGCCTGCTGGCCGGCTATGCGCGGAACCTGCAACGGGCACTGGCCCATCCGCGCACGATGCTCGCTGTCTTCACCGTGACCCTGGGCCTGGCGGTGGCCGGCTACGTGTTTATTCCCAAGGGGTTTTTCCCGGTACAAGACACCGGCTTTATCCTCGGCACCAGCGAGGCGGCGGCGGATGTGTCCTACCCGGATATGGTGGCCAAGCACCAGGCCCTGGCCGAGATCATCAAGGCTGACCCGGCGGTGGAAAACTTCTCTCATTCGGTGGGTGTCACCGGCAGCAACCAGACCATCGCCAACGGCCGCTTCTGGATTGCCTTGAAGGATCGGGGTGAGCGTGATGTGTCGGCCAGCCAGTTTATCGACCGGATCCGCGCCAAACTGGCCCAGGTGCCGGGGATCGTGCTGTACCTGCGCGCCGGCCAGGATATCAACCTCAGTTCCGGGCCCAGCCGCAGCCAGTACCAGTACGTGCTCAAGAGCAACGATGGCGCGACCCTGAACACCTGGACCCAGCGCCTGACCGAAAAACTGCGCGCCAACCCGGCCTTCCGCGATCTGTCCAACGACCTGCAACTGGGCGGCAGCATCACCCACATCAGCATCGACCGCCAGGCGGCCGCACGGTTTGGACTGACGGCCACCGATGTCGATCAGGCGCTGTACGATGCGTTCGGCCAACGCCAGGTCAATGAATTCCAGACCGAGACCAACCAATACCAAGTGGTGCTGGAGCTGGACAGCCAGCAACGGGGCAAGGCCGAGAGCCTGAATTATTTCTACCTGCGCTCGCCGCTCAGTGGCGAGATGGTGCCGTTGTCGGCGCTGGCCAAGGTCGACCCGCCGACGGTCGGGCCGTTGTCCATCAGCCATGACGGCATGTTCCCGGCGGCCAACCTGTCGTTCAACCTGGCACCGGGCGTGGCCCTGGGTGACGCCGTAATCATGCTCGACCAGGCGAAGAACGAAATCGGCATGCCGAGCACCATCATCGGTAACTTCCAGGGCGCGGCCCAGGCGTTCCAGAGTTCATTGGCCAGCCAGCCGTGGTTGATCCTCGCGGCGCTGGTGGCGGTCTATATCATCCTCGGCGTGCTGTATGAGAGCTTCGTGCACCCGCTGACGATCATCTCGACCTTGCCCTCGGCCGGCCTGGGCGCGCTGATCATGCTCTGGCTGCTGGGCCAGGACTTTTCCATCATGGCGTTGATCGGCCTGGTGCTGTTGATCGGCATCGTCAAGAAAAACGGCATCCTGATGATCGACTTTGCCCTGGAAGCCCAGCGCGTGCGTGGGCTGGCACCTGGCGAGGCGATTTACGAAGCCTGTGTCACGCGGTTCCGGCCGATCATCATGACCACCCTCGCCGCCCTGCTGGGCGCGGTGCCGCTGATGCTCGGCGCAGGCCCCGGCGCGGAGTTGCGCCAGCCCCTGGGGATCGCGGTGGTCGGCGGGTTGCTGGTGAGCCAGGCGCTGACGTTGTTCACCACGCCGGTCATATACTTGTACCTTGAGAAACTTTTCCACAGACCCAAACCGGCCCTCGGGTTGGCGACCACACATTGAGGCGGGGTCATGCGCGTCCTGATTATTGAAGACGAAGAAAAAACCGCCGACTACCTGCATCGCGGGCTGACGGAACAAGGCTACACCGTGGACGTGGCCCGCGACGGCATCGAGGGCCTGCACCTGGCCCTGGAAAGCGACTACGCGGTGATCGTGCTCGATGTGATGCTGCCCGGCCTCGACGGCTTTGGCGTGCTGCGCGCACTGCGGGCCCGCAAGCAGACGCCAGTGATCATGCTCACCGCCCGCGAGCGTGTGGAAGACCGCATTCGCGGCCTGCGCGAAGGCGCCGACGATTACCTGGGCAAGCCGTTTTCGTTCCTCGAACTGGTGGCGCGCCTGCAAGCCCTGACCCGGCGCAGCGGTGGGCATGAGCCGGTACAGGTGAGCATCGCCGACCTGTGGATCGACCTGATCAGCCGCAAGGCCAGCCGCGCCGGCCAGCGCCTGGACCTGACCGCCAAGGAGTTCTCGCTGCTCAGCGTCCTGGCCCGGCGCCAGGGCGAAATCCTGTCGAAGACGGCGATTGCGGAAATGGTCTGGGACATCAATTTCGACAGCGATGCCAATGTGGTCGAAGTGGCGATCAAGCGCCTGCGGGCCAAGCTCGACGGGCCATTTGAGCACAAGCTGCTGCACACCATCCGCGGCATGGGCTATGTGCTGGAGAATCGCAGTGTCGAGTAACTCGATTGCCCTGCGCCTGAGCGGCATGTTCACCCTGGTGGCGCTGGTGATTTTCCTGCTGATCGGTGGCGCGTTGTACCAGCAGGTGGACCGTGGCCTGGGCTTGTTGCCGGGGGCCGAGTTGGATGCGCGCTACAGTGTGCTGGAGTCGTCGATCACGCGTTTCGGCACGCCGGATCATTGGGTGAAGATGGCCAGCAAACTCAAGCTGCTGGGGGAAGAGGACACGCGCATTCGTTTCTGGGTGGTGAGCAGTGACCCGACCTATGAGTACGGCAAACCCGACGCACGTATCCGCGAATTCGCCGCCGGCCCCACGGGCAAGCGTGATCTGTACCTGCCGGGCCACGCCTATCCATTCAAGGTGCTGGTCAGTCAGTTCCCGGCCAAGGACCAGCGCCCGCCGCTGCGCTTTATGATCGCCATCGACACCGCCAACTTCCGCGCCACCCAGCACCATCTGCTGATGGCGTTGATCAGCCTGTCGTTTGTCGGCGTGGTACTGGCTTCGCTGCTGGGCTTCTGGGTCGCGCGCATCGGTCTCAAACCGTTGATCAAGCTGTCGGATGAGGCGCAAAAACTGGCACCGCCCAAACTGTCGGGGCGCTTGCAGTTGTCGCCGTTGCCGCCGGAGCTCAAGCAGTTCGTCAACTCCTTCAACTCGACCCTGGAGCGGGTGGAAACCGCCTACTCACGCCTGGAGTCCTTCAATGCCGACGTGGCCCACGAACTGCGCTCGCCACTGACCAACCTGATCGGCCAGACCCAGGTGGCGCTGACCCGTGGCCGCTCGGCCGAGCACTACTTCGAAGTGCTGCAATCGAACCTGGAAGAGTTGGAGCGCCTGCGCTCGATCATCAATGACATGCTGTTCCTGGCCAGCGCCGACCAGGGCAGCAAGGCCACCAAACTGATTGAGTGCTCCCTGGCCGATGAGGTGGCGACGACCCTCGAGTACCTGGACTTTATCCTCGAAGACGCCCAGGTGCGGGTCACCGTGGTCGGCGATGCCCAGGTCCAGATCGAAAAGGCTCATTTGCGCCGGGCGCTGATCAACCTGCTGAACAATGCCGTGCAGCACACCTCGCCGGGGCAGGAGATCCAGGTACGGATTGAAACGCAGGAGCAGCAGGTGCTGATTGGCGTGACCAACCCAGGGGAGCTGATCGCCAGCGAACATCTGCCGCGCTTGTTCGAGCGCTTCTACCGCGTCGACGCCTCGCGCAGTAACAGCGGGGCCAATCATGGGTTGGGGCTGGCCATCGTCAAGGCGATTGCCTTGATGCATGGCGGGGATGTGTTTGTGCGCAGTGAACACGGTGGCAATACCTTTGGTATCACCCTGCCCATCTAATTTTTTTAAACCACTACACAATCAAAATGTGGGAGCGAGCAAGCCCGCTCCCACACAAGCTCATCCCCATAGGTAGATCGCCGTCTCGACTGTTGCGATTTGGGCAACAGTCATTATCTTGTTACACTCTGTACCGTACCGCTCGCCTGCGCCAATATGTCGCATCGACGAGCGAGACGGCAAAGACAGCCGACCCGCCCTGCTATTTCCCTCGACTTATTTCCAGGGCTCTACACTGGGAATCTGTCTTAAAGCCGCTGACTTCAGCGGCTTTTTTTTGCCGTAAAAAAGGCCAGGAACACCCCACAACATTGGCCGTTCAGACTCATCCAAAGGAGCTTCCCCGGTGAAACCCGCGCTGACATTCACCCCGTTATTCCTCGCGATTGCAGCAACTATCTCCCCTCTCGCCCATGCCGCAGATGCCCCTCCCACCGACGGATTCGTCGAAGGCTCCAGCCTCACTATCAACACCCGCAACTACTACATGAACCGCGACCGCCGCGACATCCACACTGACGACAGCAAAGAGTGGGGCCAAGGCTTCCTCGGGGTCTTCGAGTCTGGCTACACCCAAGGCACCGTGGGTTTTGGCCTGGACGCTCATGCCATGCTCGGCCTGAAACTGGACGGCGGTGGTGGCACCGACGGCTCCAGCATCCTGCCGTACGGCAGCGGCAACGGCAAAGCGCCGGGCTCGTTTTCTACCGGTGGCGGCACCCTGAAAATGCGCGCCTTCGACACCGAACTCAAAGCCGGCGACCTATTCCTCAACAACCCGGTGATTGCCGGTGGCATGACGCGCATGCTGCCCGAGACCTTTCGTGGCGTCAGCCTGACCAACCACAGCCTTGACGGCTGGATGTTCGAAGGTGGCCAGGCGAGTTTCGCCAAGCTCTATAACCAGAGCGGCCATGGGCGTATCGGCACCAGCTACGGCGCGCTGCCCAAGGGCCAGGACAGCCAGCACATGAACTGGGCCGGCGTGGCCTGGAGCGGCCTGCCAGGGCTGACCAGCAACCTGTACGCCTCTGAACTCAAGGACGTGTGGAACCAGTACTACTACGACCTGGACTACACCTACGCGCTCAATGACCTGGTCAGCCTCAACCCCGGCCTGCACTTCTACCACACCCAAGACACCGGCCATGCCCTGCTGGGGGATATCGACAACAACACCTACAGCCTGCATTTCACCGTGGGCGTGGGCAATCACAGCGTCACGGCCGCGTACCAGCGGGTCAATGGCAACACGCCGTTCGACTACATCGCCCAGGGCGACAGCGTGTACCTGGACAACTCCCAGCAATACTCGGACTTCAACGGGCCCAACGAGCGCTCGTGGAAGCTCAAGTACGCCTACGACTTCGCAGGCCTTGGCGTGCCCGGTCTGACCTCGGCGGTGTCGTACATCAGCGGCAAGACCGACCTGACCAAGGTCGACCCCAACAGCCGCGGCTACTCAGCCTGGTACAGCGCCGAGGGCAAGAATGCCAAGCACTGGGAACGGGATATCGACCTCAAATACGTGGTACAGGGCGGCAAGGCCAAGGACTTGGCGGTGCGCCTGCAATGGGCGACCAACCGTGGCAGCAATGGCTACTCGGCGGTGGACCGTGATGTGGATGAGTACCGGGTAATCGTCGACTACCCGATCAATGTGTTCTGACGGCGAATTATCTTTTTCGCCGATTGCTTAATTTCAGGCGCGCGGAATTAAACTGCCATCATCGTCACCGCCGAAGTCAGTCCGATGAGTCAACGCCGCGCCCTTAAACTGCCTGCACGCCCGGAGCTTTTGCTGATTCTGGGCAGTGGCCTCACCGTTGTGCTGATTCTGATCATCGTCGCCGTGCTGCTGATCCGCGAGCACGCCAGCACGTTACAGACCGCCCAGCGCTCCACCAGCAATATCACCCAGTTGATCAATGCCGATGTGCTGCGCAACGTCGAGCTGTATGACTTGGCGCTGCAAGGGCTGATTGCTGCTGCAGGTCGGGATTTGTCCGGACTGCCGGGCGATGTGCGGCACCAACTGCAATTCGACCAATCCACCGCAGCGCCCTACAAAGGCGAAGTCCTGCTGTTGGACGCCCAGGGCACGGTGCTGGCCGACTCGTCGACGCAGACCCCCACCCTGCGCAACTTCGCCGACCGCGACTACTTCCAAATCCATCAGCAAAACCCCGAGACCGGCCTGTTTATCAGCCGCCCGTTCAAGATCCACTGTGACTGCGAGCAAATCTGGCGCATCGCTTTCAGCCGCCGCGTGACCGGGCCCAATGGCGAATTTACCGGGGTAGCGGTGGCGACCATGCGCCTGGCGTATTTCGACCAGTTGTTCAGCAGCCTGACCATTGGTAGCGGCAACACCATCAACCTGCTGAACAATCAGGGCATCCTGCTGGCCCAGCAGCCCCTGCTCGAACGGGACATGATCGACAAGGACCTGAGTTCGCGCCCCAACTTCAAGCGCATGCTGCAAGAGGGCAGCGGCAGCTTCCGGGCGATCTCTGCGATCAGTGGTACCCCCCGGCTTTACACCTTCACCAATGTCGGCCAGTTGCCATTGATCGTGGTGGTGGCCTTGGCCAGCGACGATGTATTCGCCGCCTGGCAACGCGCCGCATGGCTGACGGCAGGCGCCACCGGGGTGTTGTGTGTGGGCCTGTTATGGTTGAGCTGGATGTTGCGCCTGGAACTACGGCGGCGTTACCGCGCCGAGAAGGTGCTGTCAGAACTGGCAGCCACCGACGGCCTGACCGGCCTGGCCAACCGCCGTATCCTCGACCAGCGCCTGACCCTGGAATGGGACCGCGCCCGCCGCTCCGCCGAGCCCTTGGCGCTGCTGATGATCGACGTCGACCACTTCAAGGCCTTCAACGACCGCCATGGCCACCTGGGCGGCGACGAAGCGCTGCGCAGCGTGGCACAGGTGATCGGCAGCCAGATCCGCCGCCCGGCCGACCTGGCGGCGCGTTATGGCGGCGAAGAGTTTGCGGTGATCCTGCCCAATACCGATGCCAGCGGTGCCCGGGCGATTGCTGAGCGTATCCGCCAGGGGATCCAGCACTTGCCGCCGGTTGCGGGTGATAGTGAGCCAGTTACGGTGAGTATCGGCTTGAGCACCTGGGACAAACGCAGCAGCGCGTCATTGGAGCAGTTGCTGCTCAGTGCTGACCGGGCGTTGTATGAGGCGAAAAATAGCGGGCGCAACCGCGTGGTCGATGCGGCCACACTGCTGGCGCCTTGAATGTAGGAGCCGGCTTGCCGGCCCCTATAGGCGGATATTTGCCAATAAAAAAAGGCCACCCGAAGGCAGCCTTTAAAAACTAAAGAAAGAGAGTTGTTACTTACACTGCCGCAACGGGACGCATGTAAGAGATCGGTGCGGTGCTGGCATCTTCGAAGGTCACGACTTCCCAAGCATCTTTCTGCTCAATCAATTTGCGCAGGAGCTGGTTGTTCAGTGCATGGCCCGACTTGAAGCCTTTGAACTCGCCTATCAGGCTATTGCCCAGCAGGTAGAGGTCACCAATTGCATCGAGGATCTTGTGCTTCACGAACTCGTCTTCATAGCGAAGGCCGTCTTCGTTCAGTACACCATCCGCGTCGACCACGATGGCGTTTTCCACGCTGCCGCCGAGTGCGAGGTTGTGCTTGCGCAGGTACTCGATGTCACTCATGAAACCAAAGGTACGGGCGCGGCTGACTTCTTTTACGAACGAAGTGCTGGAAAAATCCACGCTTGCACTTTGGGTGCGGTCACGGAATACCGGGTGATCGAAATCGATCTCAAAGCTCACTTTAAAGCCTTCGAACGGGACGAAGGTGGCGCGCTTGTCGCCGTCTTCTACTGTCACTTCCCGCAGAATGCGAATGAACTTCTTGGCTGCGTCCTGTTCTTCCAGGCCGGCAGATTGAATCAGGAATACGAAAGGTCCAGCGCTACCATCCATGATCGGGACTTCAGACGCGGAGAGCTCGACGTAGGCGTTATCGATGCCCAGGCCAGCCATGGCCGAGAGCAAGTGCTCCACCGTGTCCACTTTGACGTCACCGTTGACCAATGTGGTCGACATGGTGGTTTCGCCAACGTTTTCCGCGCGAGCAGGAATCTGCACCACAGGGTCCAGGTCGGCACGAACAAACACGATGCCGGTGTCGACAGGTGCGGGCTTGAGGGTCAGGTATACCTTCTCCCCGGAGTGCAGACCTACACCTGTGGCACGGATAATATTCTTCAGGGTGCGTTGTTTAATCATGGCTTGGACCGCTTCAGCGCAAATTGCGAACTGGTATCAACAAAGGCTGGCGATAATAACAGACCAGACCTTTGCTGAACACCAATCACCTTCATAGCCCTGATACATTCCATCAATCGGCCTGACGACGCAGGAAAGCCGGGATGTCCAGGTAATCCAGATCATCTTGCGGATTCGGGCTACGGGACGCAGCAGCACCGGCCTGAGCCTGGTTGCGCATCACGGTCGGACGATCCAGGTCACGGTAGTTCACCGACGGCATTTCCGGGCGCACAGGCGCTGGAGCGGCAGTCGAAGACGCCTGGCTGGTGTGAACGGTATTGTCGATGACCTTCACAGGCTTCTCGATTTTAGCGCCCAGGCCAGTGGCAACCACGGTCACATGCAGTTCGTCGCGCATGTCCGGATCGATAACGGTACCGACCTTGACCATCGCGTGCTCGGAAGCGAAGGCTTCGATGATGCTACCCACGTCGGAGTACTCACCCAGGGACAGGTCAGGACCGGCGGTGATGTTCACCAGGATGCCGCGTGCACCTTGCAGGTTCACGTCTTCGAGCAACGGGTTGCGGATGGCCGCTTCGGTCGCTTCACGTGCACGGTTAGGACCGCTGGCGCAGCCAGTGCCCATCATCGCCATGCCCATTTCGCTCATGACAGTGCGTACGTCGGCAAAGTCGACGTTGATCATGCCCGGGCGCTTGATGATGTCGGAGATACCGCGAACGGCACCGGCCAGTACGTCATCAGCCTTGGCGAAAGCCGACAGCAGGCTTGCGTCTTTACCGAGGATGGTCAGCAGTTTCTCGTTGGGGATGGTGATCAACGAGTCAACGCTTTCAGACAGCAGACGGATACCTTCGTCGGCGATCTGCATGCGCTTGCGGCCTTCGAACGGGAACGGACGGGTCACGACAGCAACCGTCAGGATCCCCATTTCCTTGGCCACTTCGGCAATGATCGGCGCTGCACCGGTACCGGTACCGCCGCCCATGCCAGTGGTGATGAACACCATGTTGGTGCCTTGCAGCACTTCGGCAATACGCTCGCGGTCTTCCAGGGCGGCTTGACGGCCGACTTCCGGATTGGCGCCAGCGCCCAGGCCCTTGGTCACCGCAGTGCCCAATTGCAGGATGGTCCGCGCGCCAATGCTCTTGAGCGCCTGGGCATCAGTGTTGGCGCAGATGAATTCAACGCCTTCAATGTTGCTCTTGACCATATGGTTGACAGCGTTGCCGCCGCCACCGCCGACACCGATTACTTTGATAACCGGGCTTGCGGGGATGTTGTCTACGAGTTCGAACATTTTCCCTCTCCTTTCATTTCTCTAGTTTTTTCGCCTACTACTTGAAACGGTGTTGCGGTAAATCTTTAGAAATTGCCCTTCACCCAGGCTTGCAGGCGCTCCAGCAACGGCGCTTTAGGCTCGTCACTGCTGTAGCTTTCGCGGCTGCCAATGCCCGACAGGGAAATGCCGTCGGTCTGCTTTTGCAGGCCGTACAACAGCAAGCCCACACCGGTGGAATAAATCGGGTTGCGCACCACGTCGCCCAGGCCCTTGACGCCATGGGGCACGCCCAGGCGGACCGGCATGTGGAAGATTTCCTCGGCCAGTTCGACCGCGCCTTCCATCTTCGAGGTGCCACCGGTCAGCACGATGCCGGCCGGGATCAAATCTTCGTAGCCACTGCGGCGCAGTTCAGCCTGGATCAGGGTGAACAGTTCGTCGTAGCGCGGCTCGACCACTTCGGCCAGGGCCTGGCGCGACAGTTCGCGCGGTGGACGATCGCCCACGCTTGGCACCTTGATGGTTTCACCGGCACCGGCCAGCTTGGCCAGGGCGCAGGCGTAGCGGATCTTGATTTCTTCGGCGTACTGGGTCGGTGTACGCAACGCCATGGCGATGTCGTTGGTCACCTGGTCGCCGGCAATCGGGATCACGGCGGTGTGACGGATCGCACCCTCGGTGAAGATTGCGATGTCGGTGGTGCCGCCGCCGATGTCCACCAGGCACACGCCCAGTTCTTTTTCGTCGTCGGTCAGTACCGAGTAGGCCGAGGCCAGTTGCTCAAGAATGATGTCGTCGATTTCCAGGCCGCAGCGGCGCACGCATTTTTCGATGTTCTGTGCAGCATTCACCGCGCAGGTCACTACGTGGACCTTGGCTTCCAGACGTACGCCCGACATGCCCAGGGGCTCACGTACGCCTTCCTGGTTATCGATCACGTAGTCCTGCGGCAGGGTGTGCAACACGCGCTGGTCAGCCGGGATCGCCACGGCCTGGGCGGCATCAAGGACGCGCTCAAGGTCGGCCGAGCTGACTTCACGGTCGCGGATCGCCACGATGCCGTGGGAGTTCAGGCTGCGGATGTGATTGCCCGCCACGCCGACGAACGCCGAGTGAATCCGGCAGCCGGCCATCAGTTGCGCTTCTTCGATGGCGCGCTGGATCGATTGCACGGTGGATTCGATATTGACCACCACGCCCTTCTTCAGGCCCCGGGACGGATGCGTGCCGATTCCGACGATTTCCAGCGTGCCGTCGTCCGCGACCTCGCCTACCAGCGCCACCACCTTGGAGGTGCCGATATCGAGACCGACGATCATTTTGCCGCTTTGCACGTTTGCCATGGGTCCTGCCTCTTCTTAATTCTTCGCGACAGCGGGTTGCGCTGCCGTGGGCGCAGCCGGTTCGCGCCAGCTAACGGCCAGGCCGTTGGCATAACGCAGGTCGATGCTCGCAATGTTCGTAATCTGTTCTTTCAGGGTTTTGTCGTAGATGGCGATAAAGCGGCGCATCTTCTCCACCAAGTGGTCGCGTCCCAGCAACAACTCGATGCCCGGGCCGGAACTGCCTGCCCCGGTGGTCAGGAACCAGCTGCCCCGCTCGCGCAATTCCAGGCGCGCAATGGAGAAGCCCAGTGGCCGCAGCATCTGGCTCAAGGCCTGGTACTGCTGCATCACTTGCTGCTGTGCCCGTTGCGGTCCGAACAACTGCGGCAAATGCTCGTAGTTGGCCAACTCGCGCGGGTTGAATGCCTGGCCCTGGTTGTTCAACAGCGCCTCGTCGCCCCAACGGGCCACGGGCAGTTGTTCTTCCAGGCGGATCGTCACTTGATCCGGCCACACGCGCCGTACTTCGGCGTGGGCAATCCACGGCATCTGTTCCAGTTCGGCACGCATGCCTGCCAGGTCGATGGTGAAGAAGCTCGCGGCCACGAAAGGCGCGATCCGCTGCTGCACCGCTTGCTGGCTGATGTAGCTCAAGTCGCCCTGCACGCTGATCTTGGTGATCGGGCGGTCGGCATACGGCAACAGCCGCTGCGCACCTTCATAGGTACCAAAGCCCAGCGCTACCAGCAGTACCGGCCAGAACAAGGCCTTGAGAAAACCAAAGTTGGCTTTCGGCAGGCGCGCCGACATCGGCTCTTTAGCCACCATTCGACTGGCACCACGCGGCACCGGCTTGCGGCCGGGAGCGGGTTGCTGATGACGAAGCGATGCGCCTTGCATGGTCTTAACCTCGTGCCTCTGTATAGCTAGCCGCCAGAATTGCCAGCACCAACTGCTGGAAGTCCAGGCCGGCTGCCCGTGCAGCCATGGGTACCAGGCTATGGTCGGTCATGCCCGGTGCAGTGTTGACTTCCAGGAACCAGAAATTCCCTTGGTCATCCTGCATCACGTCTGCCCGCGCCCAACCAGCGATACCCAACGCCTCACAGGCTTTCGCCGTGAGGTCCATCAATTCCTGCTCTTTGGTTGCATCGAGGCCGCATGGGATCCGGTACTGGGTATCGGAAGCCACATACTTGGCGTCGTAGTCGTAAAAGGTGTGGGGCGTGCCCAATGCGATGGGCGGCAATACCTGGCCACGCAGGGTGGCGATGGTGTACTCGGGACCCTGGATCCACTGTTCCACCAACACTTGCGAATCGTAGGTACTTGCCGCTTTCCATGCGTCGATCAATTCGGCGGCCGAGTTCACTTTAGCCATGCCGATACTGGAGCCTTCATGGGCTGGTTTGACGATCAAAGGCAGGCCCAGTTCCTTGGCTGCAGAAATACAATCGTCTTCGCTGCACAGCACACTGTGACGCGGCGTCGGAATGCCCAGGCTGTGCCACACCTGCTTGGTGCGCAACTTGTCCATGGCCAGTGCCGAAGCGAGGATGCCGCTGCCGGTGTAAGGAATACCGGCGCACTCCAGCAGGCCCTGCATGCTGCCGTCTTCACCGCCACGGCCGTGCAGGATGATGAAGGCGCGGTCGATCTTCTCGGCCTGCAGGCGGGCGAGGAAGTCATCGCCTACGTCGATGCCGAAGGCGTTCACACCCGCGCTTTGCAGCGCTTGGAGCACGGCGTTGCCAGACTTGAGCGACACTTCGCGCTCAGCGCTCTTGCCGCCGAACAGCACGGCCACGCGGCCGAAGTCGGCAGGCGCGATGGTGGAAAACAGGGAGCCGTAGTTCGTGGTCATTTCGACTTCCCCTGCACAGCAGCGGCCGCAAACAGCGGGCTCGCCAGCAATTTAGGGGCAAGGCCGCCGATATCACCGGCACCCTGGCACAGCAGGATGTCGCCGGCACGCAGCAGCGGCTTGACGATCGGCGCGAGGTCGACGCCACGCTCGATATAGATCGGGTCCAGTTGCCCGCGCTGGCGGATGCTGTTGCACAGCTTGCGGCTGTCGGCGCCGGGGATCGGTTCTTCACCGGCCGGGTAGACTTCCATCAGCAGCAACACGTTGGCATCGGCCAATACATTGACGAAATCGTCGTACAGGTCGCGGGTGCGGCTGTAGCGGTGCGGCTGGTAGACCATCACCAGGCGGCGCTCCGGCCAACCACCGCGCACGGCCTTGATCACGGCGGCAACTTCGGTCGGGTGGTGACCGTAGTCGTCCACCAGCATCACGTCGCCGCCGTCTACCGGCAACTGGCCGTAGACCTGGAAGCGCCGGCCCACGCCAGCGAAGCCCGACAGGCCTTCGACGATGGCTTCATCGCTGACACCCTCATCGGTGGCGATGCAGATGGTCGCCAGGGAATTGAGCACATTGTGGTTGCCCGGCATGTTCACCGACACATCCAGTGGTTCGCGATCCGGGCGCAGCACGGTGAAGAAGGTCTGCATGCCTTGCTGACGTACATTGATCGCACGCACGTCGGCGTCTTCGCTGAAGCCGTAGGTCACGGTCGGACGCTTGACCAGCGGCAGAATTTCCCGCACCACCGGATCGTCCAGGCACACCACGGCCAGGCCGTAGAACGGCAGGTTGTGCAGGAATTCGACGAAGGTTTTCTTCAGTTTGTTGAAGTCACCGTCGTAGGTCGCCATATGGTCGGCGTCGATGTTGGTGACCACGGCCACCAGCGGCTGCAGATGCAGGAAGCTGGCGTCGCTTTCATCGGCTTCGGCGATCAGATAGCGGCTGGTACCCAGTTGTGCATTGGTACCTGCTGCATTCAGCCGGCCACCGATCACGAAGGTCGGGTCCAGGCCGCCGGCGGCGAACACCGAAGCGATCAGGCTGGTCGTGGTGGTCTTGCCGTGGGTACCGGCGACGGCGATGCCGTGGCGGTAGCGCATCAGCTCAGCCAGCATCTCGGCGCGGGGCACCACGGGAATACGGCGCTCAAGGGCGGTGGCCACTTCCGGGTTGGAGGTGTTCACGGCACTGGAAACCACCAGTACATCGGCTTGCGCGGCGTTCTCGGCACGGTGGCCGATAAAGATCTGCGCGCCGAACGACTCCAGGCGCTCAGTGACCGGCGAGGTCTTGAGGTCGGAACCGGAAACCTGGTAACCCAGGTTCAGCAACACTTCGGCGATCCCGCACATGCCCACGCCGCCGATACCGACGAAGTGGATGCGACGGATGCGGCGCATTTCCGGTTGCGGCATGGCTTTTTGATTCTCAACCATGGGCCACCTCCAGGCAGATATCGACCACGCTGCGGGTGGCGTCGGGTTTGGCCAGGCGGCTTGCGGTGCTCGCCATGCTGTTCAGTCGTTCGGGTTGCATCAAAACCTCAGTCAGGCGTGCGGCCAGATCGGCGGCGCCAGTCGTTCTTTGCGGCAGCAGGAAGGCAGCGCCCTCCCCGGCCAAATATTCGGCGTTGCGGGTCTGGTGGTCGTCAATCGCATGGGGCAAAGGCACCAGCAAGGACGGCAGACCGGCAGCAGCCAGTTCACTGACGGTCAACGCACCTGCGCGACAGACCACCAGGTCGGCCCAGCCATAGGCATGGGCCATGTCTTTGATAAAGGGCTCTACCGTCGCCTCGACACCGGCCTCGCGATAGCGGGCGGCAGTCACTTCATCGTGGTTCTTGCCCGCCTGGTGGAAGATCTCGGGACGCAGTTCCACAGGCAGTTGCGCCAGCGCTTCTGGCAGCAATTTGTTCAACGGCTCGGCGCCCAGGCTTCCGCCCAGGATCAGCAGATGCGCCTTGCGCCCGGCCAGGGCTTGGCGGGCAATGTCCATGAACAATTCGGTACGCACCGGATTGCCGGTGGTACGCCGCTTGTCCATGGCCGCAAACGTATTCGGGAACGCCTCGCAGACCCGCGCCGCCAATGGCGCCAACAGACGGTTGGCAGTACCGGCCACGGCATTCTGTTCGTGGACGATCACCGGCACACCCGCCAACCGCGCGGCCACACCGCCGGGACCGGTGACATAGCCACCAAAACCCAGCACGCATACCGGCTTCAACTCACGGATGACCTTGCGCGCCTGCCACACCGCCTTGAGCAATACGAACGGCGCCTTGAGCAGGGACAATTTGCTCTTGCCGCGCAGGCCGCTGACGTTGATCAGGTGCAGGGGCAAACCGGCAGCCGGAACCAATTCATTTTCAATGCCACGGGGCGTACCCAGCCAATGCACGGTGTAGCCACGGGCCTGGAACTCACGGGCACAGGCCAGCGCCGGGAACACGTGGCCGCCGGTGCCGCCGGCCATGATCAGCACGTTAGCGCCCATGGGTCGGCTCCTCGGCGAAATCGCTCTCGCTGAATTCCATCTCTTCGCTGCCCAGATGGGTTCGACTCTCCCATTCGATACGCAGCAACAAGCCCAGACAGGCACAGCAGATCACCAGCGAGCTGCCGCCGTAGCTGAGGAACGGCAAGGTCAGGCCCTTGGTCGGCAGCAGGCCCACGTTTACGCCGATGTTGATCAGGAACTGGCCGATCCACAGGAAGGCCAGGCCGTACGCGACATAGGCCGCAAAGAATTGCTTGGCTTTCTCCGCCCACAGACCGATGTACATGGCCCGCACGCAGACGAACACGAACAGCCCGACAGTGGCCAGGGAACCGACCACGCCCAACTCTTCGGCGAGCACCGAGAACACGAAGTCGGTATGCGCTTCCGGCAGGTAGAACTGCTTCTGCACGCTGTTGCCCAGGCCCACGCCCAGCCACTCGCCGCGACCGAAGGCGATCAGCGCCTGGGTCAACTGGTAGCCGGAACCGAACTGGTCGGACCACGGGTCGGTAAAGGTGATCAGTCGCGCCATCCGGTAGGGTTGCGCCTGCACCAGGATCGTCACAGCGGCCACCGCCAGCCCGACCATCAGGGCAAAGCGGAACAGGCCCACACCGCCAAGGAACAGCATCGCCGCAGCGGCGCCCATCATTACCACGGTGGCGCCGAAGTCCGGCTCCATCAGCAGCAGGCCAGCCATGGGCAGCAGCACGATGAACGGCTTGAAGAAGCCCATCCAGCTTTCGCGCACTTCTTTCTGTCGGCGCACCAGGTAACCGGCCAGGTAAATCACCACGAAGACCTTGGCGATTTCCGAAGGCTGCACGTTGAACGCGCCGAAGCCGATCCAGCGCATCGACCCGTTCACTTCGCGGCCGATACCGGGGACGATCACCATCACCAGCAAGCCGAAGGCACCGATCAGCATCAGCCAACCCAGGCGCTGCCAGGTGGCGATAGGGATCATCATGGTGACGATGCAGGCACCGAGACCAATCACCAGGTAAATCAGGTGGCGAATCATGTGGTAAAGGGTGTTGCCCGACTGTACCGCGGCCACTTCCGAGGAGGCCGAGGTGATCATCACCAGGCCCAGGCCCAGCAGCGCCAGGCAACCGGCGAGCATCGGGAAGTCGAGGTCGATCCCGCGCCCGGTAATGATCGGCGACGGGTACGGCTTGATGATGTTCTTCAGGTCCAGACTCATGCCAAGCCCTCCACGGCGCGGGCGAACAACTGGCCGCGCTCTTCGTAGTTCTTGAACATGTCGAAACTGGCGCACGCCGGCGACAGCAGCACGGCATCGCCGGGCTGGGCCAGGGCACGGCATTGGGCGATGGCGTCGTCCAGGGAGGTGGCACGCACTTGCGGCACCGCGTCGCCCAGGGCGGCGGCGATCAAGTCGCTGTCACGGCCCATCAACACCACCGCGCGGCAATGGGAAGCCACCGGGCCCTTGAGGTCCTTGAAGTCGGCGCCCTTGCCATCGCCACCGGCGATCAGCACCAGCTTGCCATCGATATCGGCGCCCAGGCCTTCAATGGCGGCCAATGCCGCACCGACGTTGGTGGCCTTGGAATCGTTGTAGTAGCTCACGCCATCCAGGTCGCGCACCCACTGGCAGCGGTGCTCAAGCCCGGCAAAGGTGCGCAGGCTCGACAACATCGCGTCGAACGGCAGGCCAACCGCGTGCCCCAACGCCAAGGCCGCCAGGGCATTGGACTGGTTATGGGCGCCACGGATCTTCAGTTCACGCACCGGCATCAGGTTCTGGAATTCGAAGGCCAGGTATTTCTCGCCATTCTCTTCACGGATACCAAAGGCCTTGAAATCGGGTTTGCTCAAGCCAAACGTCCAGCATGGCAGGCCTTCGCCCATCAACGGACGGCTCAGGGCATCCTGGCGATTGACCACCACTTGCCGCGCGCCCCGGAAGATCCGGTGCTTGGCCAGGTGGTAAGCCGGCAGGCCGCTGTAGCGGTCCATATGGTCTTCGCTGACGTTCAACACGGTGGCCACTTCGGCGCCGAGTTGATCGGTGGTCTCCAGTTGGAAGCTCGACAGCTCCATCACGTACAGTTCGATATCGTCACTGAGCAGGTCCAGCGCCGGCGTACCGAGGTTGCCGCCCACGGCCACGCGCTTGCCGGCCGCAGCCGCCATTTCGCCGACCAGGGTGGTGACGGTGCTCTTGGCGTTGGAGCCGCTGATCGCCACGATCGGCGCCTTGGCGTTACGCGCAAACAGCTCGATATCGCCAGACAATTTCACCCCACGCGCCGCGGCCGCTTGCAGCGCCGGGGTCGCCAGGGCCAGGCCGGGGCTCACGTAGAGTTCGTCGGCACGGCACAGAAACTCGACATCCAACTCGCCACAACGCACTTCCACGTGCGGGTAGTCACGGCGCAGCGTGACCAGCTCCGGTGGATTTTCCCGCGTATCGGCCACGGCAAACGACGTGCCCCGGTTCGCCAGGAAGCGAACCAGGGACATGCCGCTCTTGCCGAGGCCGACAACGATGCGGAAGTGGTCTGAAGCGATCAGGGACACTCGTTTCTACCTCAGTTTCAGGGTGGCAAGGCCAACCAGCACAAGAATCACGGTGATGATCCAGAAACGGACGATCACCCGCGGCTCAGGCCAGCCCTTGAGTTCAAAGTGGTGATGAATCGGCGCCATGCGAAACACACGGCGGCCAGTCAACTTGAAGGACGCAACCTGGATCACCACCGACAGGGTCTCCATCACGAACACACCGCCCATGATGAACAGGACGATTTCCTGGCGCACGATCACGGCGATGGTGCCCAGGGCCGCACCCAGCGCCAGGGCGCCGACGTCACCCATGAACACTTGGGCCGGATAGGTGTTGAACCACAGGAAGCCCAGGCCGGCACCGATCAGCGCGCCGCAGAACACAATCAATTCACCGGCGCCCGGTACATAAGGGATCAGCAGGTATTCAGCGAATTTCACGTTACCCGACAGGTAGCAGAAGATGCCCAGGGCGCCGCCCACCATCACTGTCGGCATGATCGCCAGGCCATCGAGGCCATCAGTCAGGTTGACCGCGTTGCTGGAGCCAACGATCACGAAGTAGGTCAGCACCACGAAACCAATGCCCAACGGGATGCTGGCATCCTTGAGCATCGGGAAAATCAGGGTGGTTTCCACCGCGCTCGGCGCTGTCATATAAAGGAAGATCGCCGCGCCCAGGCCGAACACCGACTGCCAGAAATATTTCCAGCGGCTTGGCAGGCCCTTGGAGTTCTTCTCGATCACCTTGCGATAGTCATCGACCCAGCCGATGGCGCCGAACAAGAGGGTTACCAGCAACACCACCCACACGTAGCGGTTGGCCAGGTCGGCCCAGAGCAAGGTGCTGATGCCGATGGACGACAGGATCAACGCGCCGCCCATGGTCGGTGTGCCGGACTTGGACAAGTGCGACTGCGGGCCGTCATTGCGCACAGACTGGCCGATCTGCAGGTTTTGCAGGGTGCGGATCATCCATGGCCCGAGAAACAGCGACAAACACAACGCGGTCAGCACACCCAGGATCCCGCGCAGGGTCAGGTACTGAAAGACCGCGAAGCCTTTGTGGAACTGTTGCAGATACTCAGCCAGCAGCAGCAGCATTAATGTTTCTCCGTACTTGAGCCACACAAGGCCGCGACGACGTTTTCCATCACCGCGCTGCGCGATCCCTTGATCAAAATGGTTGTGTGTTTGTCTTGTTCGGCCATACCCAGCGCCTGGATCAATTCGGCCTGGGTCGCGAAATGCCGCGCGCCTGCACCGAACGCGGCGACGGCGTGGGCCATGTTCGGGCCGACGGCGTAGAGCGCGTCGACTTTACCGCCGGCGTAGGCGCCGACTTCACGATGGGACTGTTCGGCCCAGTCGCCCAGTTCGGCGATATCGCCCAGCACCAGGACCTTGCGACCGTCAAAGCCCTTGAGCAGGTCAATGGCAGCACAGACCGAGGACTGGTTGGCGTTGTACGTGTCATCAATCACGCGCATGCCGTTGGTCGCCAACTGCGCCACGGTGCGGCCCTTGACCGGCTGCACGGCGCCAAGGCCGGTGGCGATGCCAAACAGCGACACGCCCAGGGCGTAGGCGGCAGCCGCAGCGGCCAAGGCGTTGGCAACGTTATGGTTGCCCAGCAGGTTCAGTTGCACAGGCTCGTCACCTTGCGGGCAGTGCAAGGTGAAAGCCGGGCAGCCACGGGCATCGAGCGTGATGTTCGAAGCATGGAAATCAGCCGCAGCGTTGTGCACGGCGAAGCTCAGGACCTTGCGCCCGGCGGCACGTACACGCCAGGTTTCGAAGGCTTTGTCATCGAGGTTCAGGACTGCAGTGCCGGAAGCATCCAGGCCCTCAAGGATTTCACCCTTGGCCTGGACGATCTTCTCAGGGCCACCAAACTCGCCAACATGGGCGGTACCCGCGTTGTTGATAATGGCGACGTGCGGCCGAGTCATGGCCACGGTGTAGGCAATTTCGCCAATGCGCGACGCGCCCAACTCGATGACCGCCGCCGTGTGTTCCGGGGCCAGTTCGAGCAGCGTCAGCGGTGCGCCAAAATCGTTGTTGAGGTTGCCACGGGTGGCAAGCACCGGCCCGCGCGTGCGCAGGATGCCAGCGAGCAATTCCTTGACCGTGGTTTTGCCGCTGGAACCTGTGATCGCCGCAACCGGGTTGGTAAACGCTGCACGGTTAAGGGCTCCCAGTTGACCAAGGGCCAGGCGAGTGTCAGCCACCAGCAACTGCGGCAGTGTCGAGTCAGCGACTTCACGCTGTACCAAGGCGCCGACGGCACCTTTGGCAGCTACTTCGTTCAGGTAGTCGTGCCCGTCGAAACGCGGGCCGGCCAAGGCAACAAACAGTTGCCCCGGCTTGATGTTGCGACTGTCGATGCTGACGCCGTCAAAGCTGCAATCGCTCGACAGGACGCGGGCCGCCAGGGCCTGGGTCAGCTCGCTGAATTTCATGGCCTTAAGCATGGGCAACCTCCCATGCAGTCAAGGCGTGATCGGCCTCGACCAGATCGGAAAAAGCGTGGCGCTCGCCGTTGATTTCCTGGTAGTCCTCATGGCCTTTACCGGCCAGGACCACCACGTCGTCTGCGCTGGCGCTGGCGATCAATTGGGCAATGGCAGCACCGCGACCGGCAACAAAGGTCACTTGGGAGGCGTCTTTGAAGCCTGCACGAATATCATCGAAAATCTGGCTCGGGGCTTCGCTGCGCGGGTTGTCGTCGGTGACCAGCACGCCATCGGCCAGGCGTTCGACGATCTCGGCCATCAGCGGGCGTTTGCCGCGGTCACGGTCGCCACCGCAGCCGAACAGGCACAGCAACTTGCCCTTGGCATGCGGGCGCAGGGCTTCGAGCACTTTTTCCAGGGCATCGGGGGTGTGGGCGTAATCAACCACCACCAGCGGTTGCGTCCCGCCACCCAGGCGCTGCATGCGCCCGGCCGGGCCTTCGAGCTTGGGCAACACGCGCAGGATTTCGTCCAGGGCGTAATCCAGGCCCAGCAAGGCGCCGATGGCTGCAAGGACGTTGCTCAGGTTGAAGCGGCCCAGCAAGGTGCTGCGCAAGTGGTGCTCGCCCTGGGGCGTGACCAGCGTTGCGAGCACGCCTTCATCATTGAACTGTGCTTCGCGGCAATACAGGTGGGCGCTGGAGTCTTCCAGGCTGTAGCTGATCAGGCGTGCTTCGCTTTTTTCTGCGGCCAGCTGGCGACCGAATGCATCGTCCAGGTTCACCACCCGGCACTTGAGGTCATTCCAGCCGAACAGCTTGGCCTTGGCGGCAGCGTAGGCCTCCATGCTGCCGTGGTAATCCAGGTGGTCGCGGGACAGGTTGGTCATCACCGCCACGTCGAACGCCAGCGCGGTCACCCGGCCCTGATCCAGGCCGTGGGACGAAACTTCCATGGCGACGGCCTTGGCCCCGGCCTTTTTCAGGTCGGCCAAGGTCGCCTGCACGGCAATCGGATTCGGCGTGGTATGCAGGCCGCTTTGCAGCGCGCCGTAGAAACCGGTGCCCAGGGTCCCGACGATGCCGCAGTGCTGACCCAGCAGGTCCAGCGCCTGGGCCACCAGTTGGGTGACGCTGGTCTTGCCGTTGGTGCCAGTGACACCAATCAGGTTGAGCTGGCGGCTCGGGTCGCCATAAAAACGCCCGGCGATATCCGACAACTGCGCCGCCAGGCCCTTGACCGGGATCAGCGGCACATCGGTGATTGGCAGGACGGTGGCGCCTTCAACTTCATAGGCCACCGCTGCCGCACCGCGCTGCAAGGCGTCGGCAATATGAGCACGGCCATCGAGTTTGCCACCCGGCACGGCCAGGAACAGGTCGCCGGCACGTACATTGCGGCTGTCCAGGCTCAGTTCGCGAATCAACAGATCGCGGCCAGCGTGGGCGAAAATCTTGTTCAGGCTAAGAGACATCAGCCGCGCCCTCCATTGGCTTTTACCGCAGCGGCCGGTGGTCCGGCGTTGGCTTGTTGGGTCGGCGGCAGGTTGTCCGGCGTGATGTTCATCAAGCGCAGGGTGCCGGACATGACTTTGCTGAATACCGGTGCCGAGACCAGGCCACCGAAGTAGCCGGCCTTGCTCGGTTCATCGATGACGACAACGATGGCGTAGCGCGGATCGCTCATCGGGCCGAAGCCAGCAAACAGCGAACGGTAGGAGTTTTCGGCATAACCCTTGGTGCCCACCGACGTCTTGCGCGCGGTACCGGATTTGCCGGCCACGTGATAGGCCGGGACCTGGGCACGGAACACACCACGCGGCGCCTCGATCACCTGTTGCAGCATGGTCTGCATGGTCTTGGCGACGCTTTCCGGGATGACCTGTTCGGATTTCGGCGCTTCGTCCACGTGGATCAGGCTCAACGGCGTCATGCGGCCATTGTTGGCCAGCACGGAGAAGGCATGGGCCAATTGGATCGCGGTCACCGACAGGCCGTAGCCGTAGGAGAGGGTCGCCGTCTCGGCCTTGCGCCATTCACGGTAGTTGGGCAGGTTGCCGACGCGCTCACCCGGGAAGTCCAGGCCAGTGGGCTGGCCCAGGCCGATCTTCTGCGCCAGGTGGTAGATGGTCTCGCCGCCGATATCAAAGGCGACTTTACTCATGCCGACGTTACTGGAGTTGATCAGGATGCCGGTCAGGTCCAGCACCGGCCCTTCGCTGCGGGATACGTCGCGGATGGTGTACTTGCCCAGTTGCAGGGTGCCGGGATAAACCTCGACCTTGTCGGTCGGCTTCCAGCGCCCGGATTCCAGGGCCGCACTCATGGAGATGGCTTTCATGGTCGAACCCGGTTCGAACACGTCGATCATCGCGCGGTTGCGCATCATCGCCGGTTGCAGGTTGCGACGGTTGTTGGGGTTGTAGGTCGGCTGGTTGACCATCGCGAGGATCTCGCCGGTCTTCACGTCCATGATCACCAGGCTGCCGGCCTTGGCACCGTTCTCGATGATGGCGTTGCGCAGCTCGCGGTTGGCCAGGTATTGCAGGCGCAGGTCAATCGACAACGCCAAGGGCTTACCGGCCTTGGCGTTTTTGGTGACCTGGACATCCTTGATCAGTCTGCCGCGACGATCCTTGATGACCTGTCGTTTGCCGGGAACCCCGGCCAACCACTCGTCGTAGGCAAGTTCCACCCCTTCGCGGCCATGATCATCAATGTCGGTGAAGCCAACCATATGGGCGGTGGTTTCACCGGCCGGGTAGAAACGTCGGAATTCCTCGATGCCATAGACACCGGGGATTTTCAGGTCGAGCACACCTTGACCCTGTTCAGGGGTGAGGCCGCGAACCAGATAGATGAATTCTTTATTGGCCTGGGCCTCAAGACGCTCCTTGAGGGCCTTGGGGTCCTGGCCGAGGGCATGGGCCAGCTCGGTCCATTTGTCCTTGGCGACTTGCAGTTCCTTGGCGTTGGCCCACAGGGTGGTAACCGGGGTACTGACAGCCAGGGGTTCACCGTTACGGTCGGTGATCAGGCCGCGGTGCGCAGGAATCGGGATATGCCGCAGGCTACGGGCGTCGCCCTGGCCGATCAGGAAGTCGCGGTCTACCACTTGCAGGTCAATGATGCGCCAGGCAATCGCGCCCACCATCAATGCGAGCAAGCCCAGCACGACGCGGAAGCGCCACGGGTAGAGAGCGCCTTCGAGTTTCATCATGGCGCCACCATGCGGACTTCTGCTGCGCCAGGAATATGCATCTTCAGTTGCTCAGCGGCGAGCACTTCGATGCGGCTGTGGGCCGTCCAGGTGCTCTGCTCCAGGATCAACCGACCCCATTCCGCCTGCGCCTTGTCACGCACGCTCAATTCGCCGTACAGGCTATTGAGCAACTGACGATTCCAGTGGGCGCTGTAGGACACCGCTATCGCGGACACCAGCACGCCGACATACAGCAGCATCATAAAGAAGCTGCCGCCCGGAAGGGGCTTGGCGAAAAGCTTGCTCACCGCAGCTTCTCCGCAACGCGCATGACGGCGCTGCGAGCACGTGGGTTGGCCTTGAGTTCGGCTTCGGAAGCGAACTGCGCTTTGCCATGGATTTTGATTTTCGGCACAAAGGCTTCGAAACGTACCGGCAGGTTGCGCGGCAGATTATCGGTTTCGCCCTTGACCAGACGACGCATGAACAGTTTGACGATGCGGTCTTCCAGGGAGTGGAAGCTGATCACTACGAGACGACCGCCCACTTCCAGGGACTCCAGGGCAGCCTCGAGGCCAGCCTCCAGGTCACCCAGTTCGTTGTTGACGTGAATGCGCAGGCCCTGGAACGCGCGAGTTGCCGGGTTCTTGCCCTTTTCCCACGCCGGGTTGGCGACTTTCAGTACTTCAGCCAGGTCGGCGGTGCGTTCGAACGGCTGGATTTCCCGGCGCTCGACCACGGCACGGGCCATGCGGCCGGCGAAACGTTCTTCGCCATATTCCTTGAATACTCGGGTGATTTCTTCGTGGGGTGCGGTGGCGATGAACTGCGCGGCACTGATGCCACGGCTCGGGTCCATGCGCATGTCCAGCGGGCCGTCGTTCATGAAGCTGAAGCCGCGTTCAGGGTCGTCCAGCTGCGGCGAGGACACGCCCAGGTCCAGCAAAACCCCGGCCACCTTGCCCGCCATGCCGCGTTCGGCGACTTCTGCGCCCAGCTCGGCAAAGCTGCGCTGCACAACGACAAAGCGGCCGTCTTCGGCCGCTAGCGCTTGCCCGGTGGCAATCGCCTGGGGATCCTTGTCGAACCCGAGGAGTTTGCCCTCCGGACCGAGCTGGCTGAGGATCAACCGGCTGTGCCCCCCGCGCCCAAACGTGCCATCCAGATAGCAGCCATCAGGGCGCACGGCGAGAGCCTCGACGGCTTCGTCAAGCAGCACGGTGATGTGGTTAAAGCCGCTATCAATAGTCACAGGATCAAATCACGCAGTTCATCAGGCATGGCGCCCGGTTGTTGAATAGCAGCCAGGTCAGCTGCAGAAACAGCATCCCAGGCATCTTCGTCCCACAATTGGAACTTGTTCAGTTGGCCTACCAGCATCGCGCGCTTATCCAGCTTGGCGTATTCGCGCAAACGCGGCGGAACCAGGAAACGACCACTGCCATCGAGTTCGAGGTCGACGGCATTACCAATCAGCAAACGTTGCAGACGGCGGTTTTCTTCACGTAACGAAGGCAGAGCGCGCAACTTGGTTTCAATCAACTCCCACTCATCGAGGGGGTAAACACACAAACATGGATCAACGGCATCAATCGTGATGATTAACTGGCCTGAACTTCGCGAAATGAGCTCGTCACGATACCGGCTCGGCATGGCGAGACGGCCTTTTGCATCGAGACTTATAGCGTTAGCTCCGCGAAACACAGATGCGTTTCTCCAAATTTTAGCGTTTTACGTTCAAAAAACCCACTTTGTGCCACTTTCCGCCACTTGCGCACACTATAGGAATGCGCCCACCACACCGTCAAGGCGCGGATTAAAGGAAAAGCCTTACAGAACGGAGATTTAGGAGCGCAAAAGGAGGAGAAACGAGAGTTCGGTGATGTTTTTGACTCAACAACCCCAAATAGCTCAAAGAGCTAGAGCTTGAACTTAAAGTAATTTATTAAGAGTAAGATTTTTTCGGTATTACGAAGACGCATCTGCCAATGATTTGGCAGGGAGGGATTCTTGCGTTACTACCTGGTTTCTGCCCGAGACTCGCGCAGAAGGAAAAAGGTGGAGAGTCGATCTATAAGCCGGGTTCTGTCTTGAACAGTCATTCGTCTACGATGGCCATCACTGGACATCTTTAGCAACCTACCCGGTTCCAGCGCGGGCCACGCCTTGGAACCCTATTTGGTCTTGCTCCAAGTGGGGTTTACCTAGCCACGAACTGTTGCCAGTCGTGCGGTGCGCTCTTACCGCACCTTTTCACCCTTACCGGCACCGAAGTGCTTAGGCGGTTATTTTCTGTGGCACTTTCCGTAGGCTCACGCCCCCCAGGCATTACCTGGCACTTCGCCCTATGGAGCCCGGACTTTCCTCCCCCCCCTAATTTTCATAGAGGGCAGCGACTGTCCAATCGACTCTCCGCCGCGAAGGTTAACGGCACGGCGGCCTTAGAACAAGTATTAAAAGACAGCATTGCCATCATGTTCCGACGTCGTGCACGTTAAACCCAGGAACTATTCGCTCTTTTGCTTATCAAGCGCGGCCTGATACAACACGTTCTTGCGCACTCCGGTTATTTCCGCCGCCAGGGCCGCGGCACGCTTGAGGGGCATCTCCTTGAGCAACAGGTCCAGCACGCGCATGGCTTCGCTACCCACCGCGTCTTCGCTTTGCGGTGCAGTCCAACCCGCAACCAGTACCACGCACTCGCCACGCTGCTGATTGCTGTCACCCTCGACAAAGGCGCGCAACGCTTCCAGAGGCAGGCCCTTGAGGGTTTCAAAGGTCTTGGTCAGTTCCCGCGCCAGCAGCGCCAGGCGCTCGCCACCGAAGACCAGTTCCATGTCTTGCAGGCACTCAAGGATACGGTGCGGTGCTTCGTAGAAGATCAGGGTGCGCGGCTCTTCCTTCAATAACTCCAGGCGCGCCCGCCGCCCCACGGCCTTGGCCGGCAGGAAACCTTCGAAGATAAAGCGGTCGGACGGCAGGCCCGCCGCCGACAACGCGGCAATCAACGCGCACGCACCGGGAACCGGGACTACATTGATACCAGCGGCACGTGCCTGGCGCACCAGGTGGTAGCCAGGGTCGGAGATCAGCGGCGTACCGGCGTCGGAAATCAACGCCACGTCGTCGCCCGCAAGCAGGCGGGTAATAAAGCGGCTGCCTTCGTCGCGCTCGTTATGTTCATGGCAGGCGGCCAATGGCGTGGCAATACCAAAATGCTGCATCAAGCGCAGGGAGTGCCGGGTGTCTTCGGCAGCAATCAATTTGACGTCACGCAACACTTTCAGCGCCCGTGCACTGATGTCGTCCAGGTTGCCAATGGGCGTCGCCACCACAAAAAGCGAGCCAGCAGTGGAATTCAAAGGACCTGGAGCAGTCAAAGCGCACACCTCGAAGATTGGCAAAAGCCATATTGTAGCGCGTAGACGTCAAGAAAATGCGCCGACGAGGTTGCGTCCAGAAGGTCTGTTTGCGGCGGTTACCGACGCCCTGCAACATTTAAACGATCTAAATAGACGGTTTCACGCCACTAACATCGCGCCCCGGCCAGTGCTTGGGTACAATTCCACGCTAATTTGATCGGTATCAGGAACACTTACATGATCGCTTGCCTGCGGCTGTTCTCTGCCCTTTGCCTGGCTGCCCTGTTGGCGGCTTGCGCAAGCTCGCCCTCGTCAAGCCTTGGCGAACTCCCACGGACCCCGGATGCCACCATCGAGCAACTGCTCGAACAGGCGACTTCGGCCAAGACCCCGGAAAAAGCTGCACTGCTGCGCCTGAGCGCGGCAGACATGGCCTTTCACCAGAACAACCCCGGCCGCTCTGTGCAGATCCTTGCGCAAGTGCCACTGGACAGCCTCAAGCCGGCCGCCCAGGTCTTTGCCAGCACCCTCACGGCAGAACTGGCCATGACCCGCAACCAGCCGAAGGCTGCGTTGACGGCGCTGGGCCATCCAAGCCTGCAAAACCTCAAGGAATTGCCGCCGGAGCAACAGATCCGCACTGGCACCGTGCATGCTCGTGCTTATGAAGCCGACGGCCAGACCCTGGCCGCCGCCCGTGAACGCGTAGCCATGGCGCCGCTACTCACCGGCGATGCCGCCGCCAGCAACCACGACGCCATCTGGAGCCTGATTGCCGCCGTGCCTGGCGAGCAGTTGCAGGCCAGTGGCAACCCGACTCTCGATGGCTGGATCACCCTGGCGCAGGCCGTGAAAAACGCCGGCACCCTGGAGCAGCAGCAAGCCGCCATCGACACCTGGCGCGCGCAGAACCCTGCGCACCCGGCTGCGGTGCAACTACCAACGCCGCTGACCAAGCTCAAGGAGCTGGCCAGCCAGCCGCTGAATAAAATCGCCCTGCTGCTACCACAGCAAGGTCCGCTGGCCAGCGTGGCCAAGGCCCTGCGCGAAGGTTTCATGGCCGCCCATTACCAGGCGCAGCAGGCCGGGCAGAAGCCGCCGGTCATCGAGGTCTATGACAGCTCACGCGTCAGCTCCATCGATGAGTTCTACAAGCAGGCCCAGGCTGACGGCGTGCAATTGGTTGTCGGCCCACTGGAAAAACCGCTGGTCAAGCAACTCAGCGCCCGCCCGCAATTGCCTATCACCACCCTGGCCCTGAACTACAGCGAAGGCGACCAAGGCTCGGCCCAACTGTTCCAGTTCGGCCTCGCGGCCGAGGACGAAGCCCGTGAAGTGTCGCGCCGCGCCCGCGCTGACGGCCTGCACCGCGCCGCTGCCATGGTGCCCAAAGGCGAATGGGGCGAGCGCGTGTTCAAGGCCTTCCGCCAGGACTGGGAAGCCAACGGCGGCACCCTGATCGGCGTCGAATATGTCGACCAGCCGGTGGCCCTGGCCCAGCAAATCGCCGACCTGTTCAAGCTGCGCCAGAGCGAAGGTCGCGCCAAGAGCCTGCAAAGCACGGTTGGCGCTGACGTCGCGGCACAGCCATCGCGTCGCCAGGATATCGAGTTCATCTTCCTCGCTGTGACACCGCAACAGGCCCAGCAGATCAAGCCGACGCTGAACTTCCAGTACGCGGGTGATGTGCCGGTGTACGCCACGTCCCACGTGTTCAGCGCCAGCGGCGACAAGAACCAGTACAACGACATGAACGGCATTATGTTCTGCGAGACGCCGTGGCTGCTCAACACCACCGACCCGCTGCGCAACCAGGTCGCGACACAATGGCCACAAGCCAATGGCAGCCTGGGCCGCCTGTACGCGATGGGTGTTGATGCCTACCGCCTGGCACCGCGCCTGGGTCAGCTCAAGGCGCTGCCTGATACCCGTATCGAGGGTCTTTCCGGCAACCTGGGCATGAGCCCGAGCCAGCGGATCGAACGCCAGATGCCGTGGGCCAAGTTTGTCAGTGGCCAGATCGAACGCCTGCCCGATACCCCGCGCTGATGCCCCCACGCTCCAGCGCACAAAGCGGCAAGGACGCCGAACAACAAGCACTTGAACACCTGCAGCAACAGGGTCTGCGCCTACTGGCGCAGAACTGGTTGTGTAAACGCGGCGAGCTTGATCTGGTCATGCTTGACGGCGATACAGTAGTATTTGTCGAAGTCCGCTACAGAAAATACGCACAATGGGGTGGCGCACTCGCCAGTATCGACGAGCGCAAACGCCAAAAGCTGATACTCGCCGCGCAGTTTTTCCTGCTCAGTGAACGTCGCTGGGCTGACTCACCCTGCCGTTTCGATGTGGTCGCCATAGAAAGCACCGCCCACGAAACCGCTGATCTGAACTGGCTGCGCAACGCCTTCGATGGTTGAGCGCCACCGCTACGGATCGGACATCTTCACCGCACACTTTTGCTCTTTGCTTTGCGGGCTGCACATTCGTGTGCCATACAGCCGCGCTACTTAAGGTCACACAGATGGACATGCAATCCCGAATTCGCCAGCTTTTCCAGGCCAGTATCGATACCAAGCAACAGGCGATGGACGTACTTGCACCGCACATCGAGCAAGCCAGCCAGGTCATGGTCAACGCCCTGCTCAACGAAGGCAAAATGCTTTCGTGCGGCAACGGTGGTTCGGCCGGCGACGCCCAGCATTTCTCTTCGGAGCTGCTCAACCGCTTTGAGCGCGAGCGCCCGAGCTTGCCGGCGATCGCACTGACCACCGACTCGTCGACGATCACCTCGATCGCCAACGACTACAGCTACAACGAAATTTTTTCCAAACAAATCCGTGCCCTCGGCCAACCGGGCGATGTGCTGCTGGCTATTTCAACCAGCGGCAACTCGGCGAACATTATTCAAGCGATCCAGGCCGCACATGATCGCGAAATGATTGTCGTAGCATTGACCGGGCGCGACGGCGGCGGCATGGCCTCGCTGCTATTGCCTGAAGACGTGGAAATCCGCGTCCCGGCCAATGTCACTGCACGTATTCAGGAAGTCCATCTGCTGACGATCCACTGCCTGTGCGATCTGATCGACAGCCAACTGTTCGGGAGTGAAGAATGACCGTTAACCGCCTCAGCCTTATGGCCATCACGCTGTGCCTCGCTATCAGCGGCTGCACCTCGGCCATTACTGCCACCCGCGACACACCGATCCAGGACGACCGGGGCACACGCACCTTTGGCAGCAAGATCGATGACTCGCTGATCGAAACCAAGGTCGGCGTCAACGTGGCCAAGGCCGCGCCCGACCTGGGCAACGGTGCATCGCGCATTGTCGTGACCAGCTTCAACGGCATCGTGCTGCTCGCCGGGCAAACCCCGCGCGCCGACCTCAAGACCCAGGCTGAACAAGCCGCCTCGACCGTACAACGGGTCAAGAAGGTCCACAACGAATTGCAGGTCGCACAACCCATCACCCTGCTGGCTATCAGCAACGATGCGGTGCTGACCACCAAGATCAAGGCGCAGATGCTGACCGACAGCGCGATTCCCGGCTCTCGGATCAAGGTCGTGACCGACAACGGCATCGTCTACCTGATGGGCCTGTTGACCCAGCAGGAGGCCACCCGCGCTACCAACCTGGTACAGGGTGTGTCCGGAGTACAGAAAATCGTGAAGCTGTTCGAATACATCGACTGATGTAATCACCAGCCACAAAAAAGGGCGCCGTGCATTGACTGCACGGCGCCCTTTTTATTGGCTGGTGGTTACTGGTACTGCTGGTATGGATTGCCCTGGAACTGGTTGTTCTGCTGCTGTTGCTGAGCAGGCTGGCCATACTGCTGGCCGGGAATCGGACCGAGGTTGACCTCCACGCGACGGTTCTGCGCGCGACCATTGACGTCGGCGTTGCTGGCAATCGGGTTATCCGGGCCGGCACCACGGGTGGTCAGGTTGGTCGGGCTGACACCTTGGGAGGTCAGGTAATTGGCCACGCTTTGCGCACGACGCTGGGACAGGTCCATATTGAGCTGGCGGCTGCCGGTGCTGTCGGTATAACCGACGATCTGGATGGTGTTCTGATTGAACTGCTTGAGCGAACCGGCCAGGTTATTCAGTGGGGTATAGAAGCTGCTGGCGATAGCATCGGAGTTGGTGGCGAACGTGATGTTGCCCGGCATGATCAACTTGATCTGATCACCCTGGCGCTGCACCTCGACGCCGGTGTTGGCCATGCTTTCGCGCAGTTTCTTTTCCTGCTGGTCAGCGTAATAGCCATAACCCGCAGCACCGATACCCGCCACTGCTGCGCCGATCAGCGCGCCCTTGCCACGGTTGTTATGGTCAATGGCCGCACCGGCCAGCGCACCCGCCAGCGCGCCGAGGCCGCCGTACTTGGCGGTTTTGCTCATGCCTTGTGAACCGTTGTCCGCCTGTCCCTGGCTGCCATCGTAAGGATTAGGGGAAGCACAGCCCGACAATAGGGCTACCGCGGTAGCAACAACAAGCAGACGACGCGAAGTGAACATGAAGGAAGCTCCTACTTTTGCATTCTGTGATGCAGAGGACATTGGCAATGGACCTGTGCCGAGTTTGGAACGCGACAAACGGCAAAAATTCCATGACCGGCCTCTGTCCTGTAACAAAAGATGGAGGCCGGTGCAGCTACCTAAACCCTAGCAGAGCCTCGCGATTTCACGCCCTGACGAACGGATTCTCACGCATTTCATCCCCCAGGCGTGTATCCGGGCCATGCCCCGTCACCACGGTCGCGTCTTCGTCCAGGGTATACAGGCGCTGCTGGATCGAACGCACGATGGTTGCCTGGTCGCCACCCCACAAATCCGTACGCCCTACCCCGCGCCGGAACAGGGTGTCCCCGGCGATCAGCAGCTTGGCATCGGCAAACCAGAAACTCATGGAACCCGGCGTATGCCCAGGCGTGTGCAAAGCCACGCCACAGCCACAGGCCAACTCCTCATCATCGGCCAGCCAACGATCCGGCGACGGCACCGGGGTGTAGGGCACACCGAACATCTGGCACTGCATTTCCAGGTTATCCCACAGGAACTGATCTTCCTTGTGCAGGTGCAGCGTGGCGCCGGTCTTTTCTTTCAATTGGCCGGAAGCCAGGAAGTGATCCAGGTGCGCATGGGTATGAATGATGCTCACCACCTTCAAGCCCAGCGCATCCAGGCGTGCCAGGATCAGCTCATGGTTGCCGCCCGGATCGACCACGATCGCCTTCTTACTGATCGGGTCGCCGATGATCGTGCAGTTGCACTGCAACGGGCCGACGGGAAAGGTTTCGCGGATCAGTCGGGGAGTTGTCGCGTGCATAAGGAATCCCTTCTAGCTGTTGGCCCGTGCGGCGTGCAGTTTCTTGTAGCTGTCGATCAACCGCAGGTGTCGGTCCAGGCCTTCGAGCTTCATGCTGGTCGGCGTCAAGCCATGGAACCGCACGCTGCCCTGCACCGAACCGATGGCCGCATCCATGCGCTCGTTGCCAAACATCCGGCGGAAGTTGGCCTCGTAGTCTTCCAACTCCAGGTCTTCGTCCAGTTGCATCTCCAGCACCGCATTCACCGCCTGGTAGAACAGGCCGCGCTCGACGGTGTTGTCGTTGTATTGCAGGAACATCTCTACCGCCTCTTTCGCCTCTTCATACTGCTGCAGGGCGAGATAGATCAACAGCTTCAACTCCAGGATGGTCAACTGGCCCCATGCGGTGTTGTCGTCGAACTCGATACCGATCAGCGTGGTGATATCGGTGTAGTCATCCAGCTCGCTTTCCACCAGGCGCTCGACCAGCGCTTGCAGGCCTTCCTCATCCAGGCTGTGCAAGTTCAGGATATCGGCGCGGAAGAACAACGCCTTGTTGGTGTTATCCCAGATCAGGTCGTCAACCGGATAGATTTCCGAATAGTCCGGCACCAGGATGCGGCAGGCCTTGGCGCCGATATGCTCGTAGACCGCCATATAGACCTGCTTGCCCATGCCTTCGAGAATGCCGAACAACGTGGCGGCCTCTTCGGCGTTGGAGTCTTCGCCCTGGCCGGAGAAGTCCCATTCCACGAATTCGTAATCGGACTTGGCACTGAAGAAGCGCCACGACACCACGCCACTGGAGTCGATGAAGTGTTCGACAAAGTTGTTCGGCTCGGTGACCGCATGACCTTCGAAGGTCGGCTGCGGCAAGTCGTTCAGGCCTTCGAAACTGCGGCCCTGGAGCAGCTCGGTCAAGCTGCGCTCCAGCGCCACTTCCAGGCTTGGGTGGGCACCGAACGAGGCAAACACCCCACCGGTACGCGGGTTCATCAGGGTCACGCACATCACCGGGAATTCGCCGCCCAGGGAGGCGTCCTTGACCAGCACCGGGAACCCCTGTTCTTCCAGGGCCTGGATACCGGCGAGGATGCCCGGGTATTTGGCCAGCACGTGGGCCGGGACATCCGGCAGGGCGAATTCGCCTTCGATGATTTCGCGTTTCACCGCGCGCTCGAAGATCTCCGACAGGCACTGCACCTGGGCTTCGGCCAGGGTGTTGCCGGCACTCATGCCGTTGCTCAGGTACAGGTTTTCGATCAGGTTGGAGGGGAAATACACCACCTCGCCGTCCGACTGACGCACGAACGGCAGCGAGACGATGCCACGCTCCTCGTTGCCGGAGTTGGTGTCGATCAGGTGCGAACCACGCAATTCGCCATCGCGGTTGTAGATCTTCAGGCAGTACTCGTCGAGGATCTCAGGCGGCAGCGCATCTTTGCGGCCCGGCTTGAACCAGCGCTCGTCCGGGTAATGCACAAACGCCGCGTTGGCGATGTCTTCACCCCAGAACTGGTCGTTGTAGAAGAAGTTGCAGTTCAGGCGTTCGATAAACTCGCCCAGGGCCGATGCCAGTGCGCCTTCCTTGGTCGCGCCCTTGCCGTTGGTAAAGCACATCGGCGAATGGGCATCGCGGATATGCAGCGACCAGACATTGGGCACGATATTGCGCCACGAGGCGATTTCAATCTTCATGCCCAGGCCCGCCAGAATCGCCGACATGTTGGCGATGGTCTGCTCCAGCGGCAGGTCCTTGCCTGCGATATAGGTGCCCGCGTCTGAAGCAGAAGCCGGCATCAACAATGCCTGGGCGTCGGCGTCGAGGTTTTCCACCTCTTCGATGACAAACTCAGGCCCGGCCTGGACCACCTTCTTGACCGTGCAGCGATCAATGGAGCGCAGGATGCCTTGGCGATCCTTGTCGGAAATATCCGCGGGCAACTCGACCTGAATCTTGAAGATCTGGTTGTAGCGGTTTTCCGGGTCGACAATGTTGTTCTGCGACAGGCGGATGTTGTCCGTGGGGATATTGCGCGTGCTGCAGTACAACTTCACAAAGTAAGCCGCGCACAACGCCGACGAAGCCAGGAAGTAGTCGAACGGACCGGGGGCCGAGCCATCGCCCTTGTAGCGAATCGGCTGGTCGGCCACCACGGTGAAGTCATCGAACTTGGCTTCAAGCCGGAGGTTGTCGAGAAAATTGACCTTGATTTCCATGCGGGTTTACCAGAATAGCGGAGCAAACGAATTGGCCGCCATTATCCGGCTTTTGCAGCGCAAGTCTCCCCCTTACCCCAACAACCCCATCTCCTGTGCCCGCGCGACCGCCTGAGTGCGGCGCTCGACCCCCAGTTTGCTGTTGATATGACTGGCGTGGGTCTTGACGGTGTGCAGCGAGATAAACAGCTGGTTGCTGATTTCCTGGTTGGAGCACCCTTGGGCGATCAACTGCAGCACCGCCAACTCACGGGCGCTCAAGGTTTCGCTGGAGTGGCTGGTTTCGACCGGCTCACGCGGGGCAACCGCCGGCAGCAGGGCCCACAGGCTTTGCCGTAGCAAGTCACGCGGCGCCTGGCCCAGTTGCTCGCGCATCCACTCGGGATAACGCTCCAACAGGCGCTGGAAGGGTTGCAACGCGCCGCCGCTCGCCATTTGCAGGGCCCGGGCAAAAACCGGCCGGGCTGACGCTGCCTGGCCATCATCCAGCAACAACAGGGTGTGCTGGTTCAGAGCCATCACCGCGATCATCTGCTGGCCCTTGCCTTCAGCCTGCCGGGCGAGCGCATCGAGCCGACGCAGGGCGCTTTCGGAGTGACCACGAATGGCCTCCAGGGCCGCCTGTTGCAATTCGATATGTTGCGGCAGATGCGGATGAAACTCCGGGGCCGCCGCTGCCTGGTCGCCGTTATAGGTCTGCCCCAGGCGTACCAGCCAGGCATCGGCCAGGTCAGTACGGCCCTGGGCCAGCCACAACTCGCATTTGATCAGGGTAATCATGGCCAGGTAGTAAATCGGCGGCACATCCCAGATATGCATCAGCCGCTCGGCTTCGGCCAGTTCGGCAAAGGCCTTGGGGAAGTCGCCACGGCGCCCCTCAAGGTTGGCGATGACACAGTGGCCGATCAGCACGCTGATATCCCGGCAGGCGCGGGCCTCGGCAAGCCCCGCGCGCAGGCGCAACAGGCCGGTTTCGGGCTGGCAACGCATCAACAACAGGAACCCTTCGTACAGCGCAAGTCGCGCGCGCACCGCATACAGGCGCTGGGACGCCAGGCCCTGCAAACGTTGCAGGCCGTCACGCACTTCCTCCAGGGAACGCAGGATTTCCCCACGCGCCTGCAGCACCCGCGCCCGATCGTAATGGGCCAGGGCCTCGAACAGCGGGTTGCCGACGCGTTGCGCCAGCTCCAGGGATTCGCGATTCAAGCCCCGCGCGCGCCACAGGTCGGCATCGACGATGGCCAGGTTCGACAAGGTCGACAGGCACATCAGGCGCTGGCCGTAACGCTTGTGCGGCAGGCTTTCCAGGGCTTCGCTGCAATACAACTGGGTCAACTCGCGATTGCCGCGCCCCCGGGCAATGATGCCGCTGAGGGCCAGCCATTGGGCAAGCATCGACTTCTGCGCCGTGGCGGACGGTGCCGGCAAGAACCGGCTGAGATGGCTGGACAATTCCTCTGCGGCGTCCAACTGACAGGCCAGCCCCAGTGCCCAGCTGTAGAGCACGATCAGGCGTGGCGTGCTGATCAACAGGCTGTCGGGCAAGTCCATCTTCCAGCGCAGGAGCATGCCGACGTTCTGTTCGGCCAGCAGTTGCTCTTCGGAGAGGTTCTGCACCAGGTTCGCCGCTACATCCAGATGCCCCGCGCGCAGCGCCTGTTCGACCGCCTCATCGAGCAAGCCCTGGGCATTGAACCAGCGACAAGCGCGCAAGTGCAGGCTGGCGGCCGGCAGCATCGCGTTCGGTGAGCGCCGGGTGCGCAGCAAATCGGAAAACAGGTGGTGATAGCGATACCAGTGGCCCTGCTCGTCCAGTGGCACCAGGAACACTTGGTGGGCTTGCAGGTAACGCAGGATCTCCGCACTGTCATGGGCCTCGCGCACGGCGTCGCACAGCTCGCTGCAAAAACGCTCCTGGGAAGCGGTGTCATAGAGGAAGGCCTGGACCTCCGGCGGCAGGCAGTCGATCACCTCTTCCAGCAGATAGTCACGGATCAGCCCTTCCCCACCATGCAGGCCTTGGGGCAGGTCGGCCTCGCTGCCGGCTTCGGAGGCCGCCAGCAACCAAAAACGCAGGCCGGCAACCCAGCCTTCGCTACGTCGGATCAGGTTGTCCAATGCCTCACCGCGCAACGAGCTGCTATGGCGGTCGAGCAAGGCCAGGGATTCATCGTTGGTCAGGCGCAGGTCCTGCTCGTGCAACTCCAGCAAATGCCGGGACAAACGCAACCGCGCCAGATGCCAATCGGGACGCTGGCGGCTGGTGACCAGCACCAACAAGCCATCGGGCAAATGGTTGAGAAAAAACTGCAGGCAGCGATCCAGCACCGGGCCCTGGGCCAGGTGATAGTCATCCAGCACCAGCAACAAGGGCGCGCGGGTGGAAAGGCAGACGGTCAGTTCATCGAGCAGGCCATCCAGCCACTCTTCAAAGGCAAACGGTTGATGGCGCTGGCGCATTTTCAACAGGCCCAGGGCCTGGTTGCCTACCTGCGGGAAATACTGTTGCAGACCTTCCAGCAGACGCTCAAGGAAACGTCCCGGATCACTGTCCCGCGAACTTAGACCCAGCCACAGGCTTTGCCAGTGATCGGGCAGGCTTTGGCAAAACTCCACCGCCAGCGAGCTCTTGCCAAACCCGGCTGGCGCGCTGACTAGCAGCAAACGGCCATCCAGGCCCGCGCTCAAACGCTCGCACAGGCGCGGGCGCAGCACATAGCCATCAGGCAGCGGGGGTCGATAGAAGCGCCCTTCCAGCGTGGGGATTACCGCACTGGCAGGCCCTTGGATTCGGGACAGATCAGTCATCGCCGGGCTCTTGTAGTAGGCTGTGGTCGGCATTGCAGATGTCGGCAGACTAGCGTTAAAAGCGGCAGCTTTGTAGATCTTTGCAACATTTGTATGAAAAAGACTACAACAAGAAATAACCAGCGATGTTCAGGCCCCCCAAACAAATGTAGGAGCTGGCTTGCCTGCGATTGCATCGTCTCGGTATGTCAGATAGACCGAGGTGATGCCATCGCTGGCAAGCCAGCTCCTACAGAGGCCAACGTGTTTACTGCACGTTAGCGAACACCCTCTTGGCGCAGGGCTGCCGGAGTGAAGTCTTTGGTAGTGGCCGTAAAGCCGAAGTCATAGGCCTTCTTCTCTTCGTTCTTCATGCCCAGTGCCAGGTAACGGCCGGACTGCAGGTCGTAGAGGGTTTCGAGGGCGTACCACGGCACTTGCTTGTCGTAGTAGTTCTCGCCATGGGCTTCGGCCACGCGCCACAGTTGGCCACGACCGTCGTAGTGGTCGATCACGGCTGCTTGCCAGGTGTCTTCGTCGATATAGAAGTCACGTTTGGCGTAGATATGACGCTGGCCTTCCTTCAGGGTCGCGACCACGTGCCAGACGCGGCGCAGTTCATAACGTGCCAGGTCCTGGTTGATGTGGCCGGCCTTGATGATGTCGGCGTACTTGAGCTTCGGATCGTCGAGCTTGTAGCTGTTGGAGGCGATGTAGATTTCCTTCTTGCCTTCCAGCTTCCAGTCGTAACGATCCGGCGCGCCGTTGTACATGTCGAGGTTGTCGGAGGTACGCAGGCCATCGGCAGCGGTGCCCGGCCCGTCATAGGACACTTGCGGTGCACGACGCACACGGCGCTGGCCGGCGTTGTAGACCCATGCCGCGCGTGGCTCCTTCACCTGGTCCAGGGTCTCGTGTACCAGCAATACACCACCGGCCAGACGCGCCGGTGCAGTCACTTGCTGCTTGAAGTAGAACAGGATGTTGCCCGGATTGGCCGGATCGTAGTCCTTCATCTTGTCGCGGAACACGAACTGATCCTGGAAGTACACCAGGCTGTACGAGCCGTTGGCCTGCGGCGTGGCCTGGGTCACCAGGCGGGTCACGCTGCCGCCACGATAACGGGTGATGTGGTTCCAGATCACCTCGACCCCGCTTTTAGGGATCGGGAACGGAATCGCGGTCTCGAAGTTTTCCAGGCCGTTACCGCCACCTACCAGGTTGGTGCTGGTGGCGTTTTTCTTGATGGAGGCGAACACTTCGGCCGGCACAGTGGCGCCGCGATGGGTGGTGTACACCGGCATCTTGAAGGTTTCGGGGTAGCGCTTGAACATCGCGTACTGCCCCGGCGCCAGCTTGTCTTTGTACTGCTCGACGTTCTGCGCGGTGATGGTGAACTGCGGTTGCTCGCTGGCATAAGGGTTGGCCAGGAAGCCCTTGGCATCCACGGCGCCGGCGTTGGTTGGCAGGGCTTTCCAGGCGGGGATGGTGCCGGCAGCGTTGCCGGCCATTTCCGCGCCCATCGGGGTCAGCGTGGTGCCCAGCTTGGCGGCTTCATCCGCCGAGACGGCCGCCATGACGCTGCTGGCCATGATCGACAGTCCCAGCACACCCACGTGCAACAGACTTTTGGTTATTTTCATGTTCTGGTCTTCCTGAAATGCAGTGTGCTTAGAAGTTCGCGCCGAAACTCAGGGCCACGAAATCGCGGTCAACCGAGGTGTTGTAGTCGCCACCAAAGAAGTTGGTGTAGGCCAGGCTCGCGGTGTAGGTGTTCTGGTATTCCGCGTCCAGCCCCAGGCTCACCGCTTTGCGACCTTCTTCGAAGTTGCCGCCAGGACCTGGCGAGTAACCGCTCACGTCATGGGACCAAGCCACACTAGGCTTGAGGTTCACACCAGCGAACACATCCGGGTATTCCCAGATGGCGCGGCCGCGATAGCCCCAGGATGTGGAGGTGGTGAAGCCGTCGTTGTTGCAGTTTTTGGAAAGGTTACTTGCGTCTGTTCCCGGACCCGCGCCACCGATAGTGCCGGTGTTGAGGATTTGCGAGCAGGTATTCGCGGCGCCCGTGTTAGGCAGCGCACCCGGGCCATAGACCGGGTCACGGCCATAACGAATCTTCGACGAGCTCTCAAGCCCACCCACGTGCGTGACTCCCACTTCACCCACCAATGTCAGTCGACTGGCGCCCATCACCTGATCGAAGAAGTGGGTCAGCGTGGTCTGGAACTGGGTAATTTCCTTGCGACGGTAGCCGTGCATGTCCTGCCCTGGAACACCATTGAGCAGCGAGGCATTATCGTAAATGCCCTTCAATGGTTTAACTGCGGAGTACAGGATATCGGTGGTGTTGAGCTGTACCGGAGCATTCGGGCGATAGCTGACCTCACCGCTCCATGCGGTGCCGGTAGGCAGTGTGGTGGAGAAGCTCAAGCCATACAGACGGATGTCTTCCGGGTACTCGATGAAGTACTTGGAGTTACCCGCAATAAACACCGGAGCCAATGATCCGAAGTTAGGTGCCATCGCATAAGCCGACGCAGGCGCAGCCGTGGCACTGAAGATCGGTGCCCGGCTGTGATAGTTCATGAAATACGCGCCGAACTCGGTATCCAGCGGCTCGAAGTTATAGTGCAACGCCGCGCCGAATTGACCACTGTCGCGCGCATCCCTGTCGGCACTGCGGCGAACCAGTGTGCCCTCGTTATTGATATCCATGCCCATGGCGTCGAATGCCGCCAATGCACCACGGCCCGGGGCCGATGCAGCAATAGTCGAACGCTTGGCCAACAGGCGCAGGTTATCGCTGCAACCATCGGACACCACATCCGGCTGGGAGAAGAATGTCCCGCAGTTGTCGGTAACCGTCTGGTCCCATTCCAACTGGTAGAACGCTTCTGCCGACAGGTTATCGGTCAAGGATTGCGACACGTAGAACATGTTGACCGGAATCAGGCCTTCCTTGATTTCGGCGCCCGGACGACGGAACGCAGACACGTCGATCGGGTTGACGGAGTTGATACCGCCGCCGATGAAAGTACTTTCACCCCAGCTCACGACTTGCTTACCGAACCGCACCGAACCCGGCGCATCGGCAATGGAGTAGTTGTGGTAGATGAACGCATCGAGGATCTGCCCGCCAGAAGACTTGGCGCCCTCTTTGCGGTTGTGATCGCTGATGTCCTTGAACTCGCGGCTCTCATCCTTGAGTTCAAAGTCATACCAATACTTGCCACGCACAAACACACCGGTATCGCCGTACTTCAGCTCCAGGTCATGGATACCCTTGAAAATCTTCGAGAACGTCTCCCCACGCTTGAAGTTCAAGTGACCGTCATCGGAGGTCTGCGACAGGCCCTTGCCACCGTTGTTGACACCAATCAGGTCGCGATCGGGCTTGGCCGTGCTCCAGCTGGCCCCCACCGACAGGGATGAGTCGAAGCTGCCTTCGACTTCACCGATGTTGAAACTGACGCCGAATGCGGGCCCGGCGAGGGTCGAGGCAAGACTGACCGCCAGGGGCAATCTCGCCCGGCGCCAGAACTGATTTACTGAGGTCATCGACGCTACTCCATGTGCATTTTATTGTTATGGCAGTGAGCCTTTTCAAACACGCTTGTAACGGCCGGAATACAACGATTCCAATGCCAGACAGCCGCCGTACCACCCAGGACCGCAGCGCCGCATCCTTGAAAAACTCTGGGAGGGACTATAGCCAGCAGGGGGTATCGCTTGATCCCTCTAAAGTGTGATTTGCATCACCAACCCGTCTGCAACAGCCCTTTCGCCATGTCAGCGAAGGCTGACGCGAGAGAGGATGGCTCAAATCTGGGAAATGACAAGGCGAAGGCTTGTGATAGAGCATTGCCGTGCCCGAACGGGCACGGCGCAAAGGGTCAGAGCGTGGAGAGGAAGGTGCTGTTATTGGCCTGCCATTCGACGATGTCGATACGGATACGCTTCTTGTCCAGCTTGCCGACGCTGGTCTTGGGAATTTCCGTAACAATGGCAATCTGACTGGGGATTGCCCACTTGCTCAAGTGGCCCTGCTCGACATACGGCTTGAGGTGTTCCTTGAGTTCACGGGCGCCAATCCCGTGGCCTTCACGGACCACCAACAGCGCAAACGGGCGCTCGCCCCACTGCGGGTCGGCAATCCCTACCACCGCTACTTCGCGTACCGCCGGGTGACGGCTGACCAGGTCTTCGAGGGCCAGGGACGAAATCCACTCGCCGCCAGTCTTGATCACGTCCTTGATGCGATCACGAATATCGATCACACCAAAGGCATCCAGGGTGGCCACGTCGCCCGTGTGCATCCAGCCGCCTTCCCAGAGCTCGGCGCCCTTCTGCGGCTCGTTGAAATAGCCTTCGCTGAGCCACGGCGCACGCAGCACCAGTTCGCCCTGGGACTCGCCATCGGCCGGCAGGAAGTTGCCAGCCCCGTCGATGATCGCAGCTTCCACCAACGGCCCGGGCACACCGGCCTTGATCCGATAGGTCGTGCGCTCGTCTTCGCTGCCGGCCATCAGTTCTTCATTGAGATGGGCACAGGACACCAGCGGCCCGGTCTCGGACATGCCATAGGCTGCGGTCAACTGGATGCCACGGGCCTTGGCCGCCTCATACAACGAACGGTTGAGTGCGCTGCCACCAATCACGATTTTCCAGCCGCCAAAATCCACGCCTTGGGCGGCCTTGGCGTTAAGCACCATCTGCAGGATGGTCGGCACGCAGTGGGAGAACGTGACCTTTTCCTTGCGCCACAACTCCACCAGGTATTCCGGGTCGTAGCGGCCCGGGTAGACCTGCTTCAGGCCGAGCATGGTCGCCACATAGGGCAAGCCCCAGGCGTGCACATGGAACATCGGCGTAATCGGCATGTACACGTCGTTGGTGCCGAGCAGGCGCACGCTGTCGACGCTGCCCATGATGGTCGCCACGCCGATGGTGTGCAGCACCAGCTGACGGTGGGTGAAATACACACCCTTGGGGTTACCGGTGGTGCCGGTGGTGTAGAAGGTGGTGGCCACCGAATGCTCGTCGAAGTCCTCGAAGGTGTATTGAGTACTGGCGGCGGCCAACAGGGTTTCGTACTCACCCGCCAGGTTGGGCAGGTCGGCGGTTTTCTCGTCGCCATCGGTCAACAGCAAGGTCTTGTCGACCGTGGTCAACTGCCCGGCAATGGCCTGGTACAACCCGACGAACTCACTGTTGACCAGCACAAAGCGGTCTTCGGCGTGATTCATCGTGTAGAGGATCTGCTCCGGCGACAGGCGCACGTTAATGGTGTGGATCACCGCGCCAATCATCGGGATGGCGAACATGCACTCCAGGTAACGGTGGCTGTCCCAGTCCATCACGGCCACGGTATCACCGGCCTTGACCCCGGCTGCGGTCAGCACGTTGGCCAGGCGGGCGACACGTTCGATCAGGGTCGGGTAGGTGTAGCGCAGCTTGTCGCGGTAGACGATTTCCCGGGTTTTCTCGTAGCGGGCACCCGACATCAACAGGCGCTTGATCAACAGCGGGTATTGGTAGGCGCCTTCTGCGGGCGGGATAACACGAGTCTGCAACATACGAATCCCTTTTTATGACTGCACGGTCTTGGCTAAAGGATTTGCACTGTAGAGACCTTGCACGCCGGCCAAATCAGCCGAAGGAATGATTTGCAGAGCGGGATGAATGCTAGCTTTGCGCCAGCATTCATTCAGCCGATGACGCGCCTAGCGCTCAGTGAGGGCCACTTTTACACCGATAGCAATCAGCACTGCGCCCATGCTCCGGTCAAACCAATGGCCCATGCGCGCAAAGCCGGCGCGCACGCGTTGTTGGCTGAACAGCATTGCCACCATGCAAAACCACAGGGCGGTGGCCACGGCCAGGTACAGGCCATAACCGGCCTGGATTGCCAGCGGCGTGTGGGGGTTGATCACCACGGTGAACAGCGACAGGAAAAACAGCGTGGCCTTGGGGTTCAGGCCATTGGTCACAAAGCCCGAGGTAAAGGCGCCGCGGGCAGTGCGCTCGCCCACTTCGCGGTGCAGGTCTTCTTCACTGGCAGGCTTGGCCGGTTGCGCACGCAGGGCCTTGAAGCCGATGTACAGCAGGTAGGCCGCTGCCGCCCATTTCAGGGCGTTGAACAGCACGATGGACTGGGACACGATCAAGCCGATACCGAGCAGCGAGTAGCCGACATGCAGGAAAATCGCCGAGCCGACGCCCAGCGCCGTCCAGGTACCCGCGCGCCGGCCATGGGTCACGCTCTCGCGTACCACCACGGCAAAGTCCGGCCCGGGACTGGCCACGGCCAGCAGGTGAATCAACGCCACGGTCAAAAACTCGGTGAGGTACATGCACACTCCAAGAAGTAACTGATTATTTCATCTGGTAGGCTCGGCAGATTACGCCTTCGAACCCTGTCGCAAAAGGTACAGTTGATGACGAACAATCGCCGCGCCGTCTTCCTTGATCACCCTTCCCTGGACCAGGGGGACCTTGACCTCAGCGAGTTGCGGGAAGTTTTCAGCGACTTGCAGCTGTGCGAGCAGACCTCGGCGGACCAGGTGGTCGAGCGCCTGCAAGGTGCCCAGGTAGCGATCAGTAACAAGATCCTGCTCAACGCCCAGACCCTGGCCGCCTGCCCCGACCTGAAGCTGATCCTGATCGCCGCCACCGGCACCAACAACGTCGACCTGGCCGCCGCCCGTGCCCAGGGTATTACCGTAAGTAACTGCCAGGGCTACGGCACACCTTCGGTGGCGCAACATACGATCATGCTGCTGCTCAACCTCGCCACACGCCTGAAGGACTATCAAAAAGACGTCGACGCCGGCCTGTGGCAGCAAGCCAAGCAGTTCTGCCTGCTGGATTACCCGATTGTCGAACTGGAAGGTAAAACCCTGGGTTTGCTCGGCCACGGCGAACTGGGCGGCGCCGTCGCGCGCCTGGCCGAAGCCTTCGGTATGCGCGTGGTGCTGGGAGCCATTCCTGGCCGCCCGGCCCGTGCAGATCGGGTCCCCCTGGACGAACTGCTGCCGCAAGTCGACGCCCTGACCCTGCATTGCCCGCTCAATGAACACACGCGTCACTTTATCGGTGCCCGCGAGTTGGCGCTGCTCAAGCCGGGCGCGTTTGTGGTCAACACCGCACGCGGTGGCCTGATCGATGAACAAGCCTTGGCCGATGCCTTGCGCGGCGGTCATCTGGGCGGCGCGGCCACCGATGTGCTGAGCGTCGAACCGCCGACCACCGGCAACCCACTGCTGGCCGGCGACATCCCGCGGCTGATCATCACCCCCCACAGTGCCTGGGGCAGTCGCGAGGCGCGGCAACGGATCGTCGGCCAATTGACCGAAAACGCCCGGGGCTTTTTCAGCGGCGCACCGCAGCGCGTCGTCAGTTGATAAACTGCGCTCCTTTTTCAGGGAGCAGACCATGGATCCGCGCAGTGAAGTACTGCTTCGTCAGGCCGAACTTTTTCAAGGCAACGTGTTGCTGGCCGGCCTGCCCGCCGACGACCTGCTGGGGCGGCTGCCCAATGCCCATGGCTGGTGCTGGCATGCCGGCGATCAGGCGGCGCTGGATGCACGGTTTGCCGAGCGCAGCCATTTCGGGGTGAATGTGCCGGATCGCGCATTCGATACGGCCGTGGTGTTCCTGCCCAAGTCCAAGGACCTGGCTGATTACATCCTCAAGGCCGTGGCCGCCCGTCTGCCGGGCGCCGAGCTGTACCTGGTGGGCGAAAAACGCGGCGGCATCGAAAGCGCCGCCAAGCAACTGAACGCCTTTGGCAAACCACGCAAGCTCGACAATGCGCGGCACTGCCAACTGTGGCTGGCTACCGTGGCCGACGCCCCGCCAGCCCCCGAACTGGCGAGCCTGGCCCAAGTCTTTGAAGTGCCACTGGCCGACGGCCCGCTCAAGGTCGTCAGCCTGCCGGGCGTGTTCAGCCATGGCCGCCTGGATCGCGGCACCGCACTGTTGCTGGAACACCTGGACAAACTGCCCAGCGGTCATCTGCTGGACTTCGGCTGTGGCGCCGGCGTGCTGGGCGCGGCGGTCAAGCGGCGCTACCCGCACAACACCGTGACGCTGCTTGATGTGGACGCCTTCGCCACCGCCAGCAGTCGCCTGACCCTGGAGGCCAATGGCCTGGAAGGCGACGTGCTGACCGGCGATGGCATCGACGCCGCGCCCATGGGCCTGGATGCGATTCTGAGCAACCCGCCGTTCCATGTCGGGGTGCATACGGACTATTTCGCAACGGAAAACCTGCTGCGAAAAGCACGCCAACATCTGAAAAACGGCGGCGAACTTCGGCTAGTCGCCAATAGCTTCCTGAAGTATCAACCGCTGATCGAAGAGCATCTGGGCGTCTGCGCAGTCAAGGCTGAGGGCCAGGGTTTTCGCATCTACCGCGCCAAGCGCGGCTGACGGGCGTTTGAAAAAGAAGGCTTGCCGAATGGATTTTGCCAAGGCAGAATCCGCTCCGTCCTAGGGGAGTAGTCTCCCACGAGCAACATGCTCGTCCGGCATACGTCAACATACTTGGTCAGCAGACCATGGCGTATGCGACCCAGGAGTCCGCACAGACGGACCGGGGTTTGACAAGACCTATGACACGCACACCTTACCCGGGGCGGGAAGGCTGTACGTGTCATAGCCGTGTCGACCCGCCCCTGGAAACCTACCTGATGCTGGATTCACTTCTCGTTCCTACCGCAATCGTTGCCTTGGCCGAAATCGGCGACAAGACGCAGTTGCTCGCGCTTATTCTTGCCGCACGCTTTCGCAAACCCTGGCCGATCATCGCCGGTATCATCGCCGCGACCCTGGCCAACCACGCCGCCGCCGGTGCCGTGGGCGCCTGGTTTGGCAGTTTCTTCTCGGACGCGGTGCTGCACTGGATCCTCGCCGCGAGCTTCTGCGCCACGGCCTTGTGGACACTGGTGCCAGACAAACTCGACGATGACGAGGCCAGCACCTCACGCAAGTTCGGGCCGTTCCTGACCACACTGATTGCGTTCTTTATCGCGGAAATCGGTGACAAGACGCAGATCGCCACAGTGATGCTGGCGGCGCAATATCCGGAGTTGTGGCTGGTGATTATCGGCACCACCTTAGGGATGCTGATTGCCAACGTGCCGGTGGTTCTGGCGGGGAATTTCGCGGCAGAGAAACTGCCATTGACCCTGATTCGGCGCCTGGCGGCCTCGGCGTTCTTCATCCTGGCGCTGGTGGCGGTGTACAAGGCCATGCAGAGCAGCGGCTGGATCTGATGTGGGAGCGGGCTTGCCCGCGATAACAGTGGCTCAGTTGATAAATACGTAACTGATACACCGCTATCGCAGGCAAGCCAGCTCCCACATTTGGCGTTTCACACAGTCCGAGCTATCAGGACTTCTTGGCCTGTTGGTAAAGCGGCATCACCTTGGGAATCGCCGCCTGCAGAGAAGCGATCCGGCTGCTGGAGGCCGGGTGGGTGCTCATGAATTCAGGCGGTGCGCCTTCCGAGGCCTTGGCCATCTTGTTCCACAGCGTGATCGCGGCATTCGGGTTGTAACCGGCGCGGGCCGACAGTTCCAGGCCAATCAGGTCGGCTTCGTTTTCATTGCTGCGGCTGTTGGGCAAGGTCATGCCGTAGTTGGCCACGGTGTCGGCCAGCGCCATGCTGTCCTGGCCCAGGCCCAGCAATGCGCCGGCGCCTTGCTTGGCCATCTCGATGCCATAGGCCTTGGACATGGCTTCACGGCCATGTTCACGCAGGGCGTGGGCAATTTCATGGCCCATGACCGCGGCCAATTCATCGTCGGTCAACTTGAGCGTGTCGATCAGCCCACTGTAGACAAAGATCTTGCCGCCAGGCCCGCAGTTGGCGTTCATCTCATCGCTCTTGATCAGGTTCACTTCCCACTTCCACTGCGCCGCATCCGGGCGGAAGGTGGGGGCCTGGGCGATCAGCCGCTTGGCAATGGCCTGCACGCGCTTGGCGTTGGCGCTGGTCTTGTCCACCAGGCCCTTGCCACTGGCTTCGCCCAGGGTCTGTTGGTACGACTGCGCGTACATCTGGTCGACTTCCTGGCTCGACAGCATGCTGAACATGTACTGCTTGCGCTCCACACCCACGGCACCGCCGCTGGTGGTGTTGACCGACTGGCAACCGGCGAGCAGCAGGGCTGCGCTCAATGCCGTTACCGCCAAATATTTTTTCATGCACATTCTCCCTGAAAACATGGCGCGTATCGTAGGCCCTCCTCTGTATCGGCGCTAGATACACCGGACGCTTAACCGCTAATTTCAGACTCCCCCCACGCCCATGACCATTCTATAAGCGACATTCCTGATTCTTTTGCAGGGCAGCGCCTCATGTCTGCCGGGCCTGTGGCCGATATAAAAAAGGCAGATCATGCCCCCAGCGCCCGGAGCCATCATGAAATTCAAGTCGATTCAGTTTTCTGTCGCGGCATTGGCCGGAGCCATTGTCCTGAGCGTCGTGGCGGCCCTGGTGCTGTACGCGCTGTTCGCCGGCGCACGGACCCAGGAAATGGTGCAGCAACGTACCCAGGCGCAATTTGAGCAAGTCATCGAACAACGTCTTACGGCATTGGCGCAAACCCAGGCCACCCTTATCCAGCGCGAACTGGAAGCACCACTGGTGACCGCCAAAGGCCTGGCCACCACCAATGCGCTGATGGGCATGAAAGACGCAAACGGCGCCGCCCCGCTGCAGGTCAGTCGTGAACAACTGATCAACCTGCTGCACGAAACCGTGGTGCGCAACCCGAAAATCCTCGGTTCCTATATCGCCTGGGAACCCAATGCCATCGACCACAATGACGCCCATTACCTGAACTCCACCGTCGTTGGTGTAGAACCCAGCAACGGGCGCTTCATGCCCTGGTGGTTCCGCAACCAGGACGGCAGCCTGGGCCTGGAAAAACTCGCCGACCTGACTGACCAGAAAATCCTCTCCACCGGCATTCGCGCCAGCGAGTACTACCTCTGCTCCAAGGAAACCCAGAAGCCCTGCGCCATCGACCCGGCCCCCTATCGTGTGGGCAACACCACGGTGATGCTGGCCTCGTTTATCGAACCGATCATGGTCGACGGCGCGTTCCAGGGCATCGTCGGCGCCGATCTGTCGGTGAATTTCATCCAGGAAATGCTCACCGCTGCCGACCAGAAGCTTTACAACGGCGCCGGTGAAATGGCACTGATTTCCAACAACGGCCGCCTGGTGGCCTACACCCAGGACCCTAGCAAGCTGGGGGAAAAGGCCAGCGACCTGCTCGACAAAAATGAACTGGATAACCTCGGCCAACTGAAAACCGGTGAAGTGCGCTACGACATCGACCAGGCCAACGGGCATATCGAGTTGTTCCTGCCCTTTAACATCGGCCAGACCGATGCGCGCTGGACCCTGATGCTACAACTGCCCCTGGGCGCGGTCATGGCCGACCTGCACACCCTGCAAGGCGACCTCGAGGCCCAACGCAAAACCGATATTTTCGGCATGACCATGGTCGGCCTGTTGATTGCCGGCATCGGCCTGCTGGTGATCTGGCTGGTGGGCCACGGCATTGCCCGGCCGCTCAAGCAAATGGTGGCGATGCTCAATGACATCGCCCAGGGCGAAGGCGACCTGACGCGCCGCCTGACCAGTGACCGCGCCGATGAACTGGGCGCGATTGCCGCGGGCTTCAACACCTTCCTGATCAAGTTGCAGGGCATGATTACCCAGGTGGTCAGTTCGGTGCAGAAGGTCAGCGACTCCTCGGAGCACACCGCCGATATCGCCATCCGCACTAACCAGGGCGTGCACAAACAGATGGTCGAGATCGACCAGGTCGCCACTGCCGTGCACGAAATGACTGCCACCGCCCAAGACGTGGCACGCAATGCCACCCAGGCCGCCCAGGCTGCCACCCACGCGGACCAGGCCGCGAGCCAGGGCATGCAGATTGTGCGCGACACCTCCACATCCATCGGCGCCCTGGCCTTGGAGATCGGCAAGGCGGTGGGCGTGGTCCAGGCCCTGGCCAAGGACAGCGAAAACATCAATGCCATCCTGATTGCCATCCGCGGCATTGCCGAGCAGACCAACCTGCTGGCCCTCAACGCCGCAATCGAAGCCGCCCGGGCTGGCGAGCAGGGCCGGGGGTTTGCGGTAGTAGCCGATGAAGTGCGCAACCTGGCGCAGAAAACCCAGAAAGCCACCGAAGAAATCCAGACCATGATCCAGCAATTGCAGCAAGGCACGCGGGACGTGGTGCGGGTCATGGAAGACAGCCAGCAGCGCACCGATGAAAGCGTGCACCATGCCGCCAAGGCCGCCCAGGCTCTGGAGACCATCACCCAGGCCGTATCGGTGATCAATGATATGAACACGCAGATTGCCAGTGCAGCGGAAGAACAGAGCGCGGTGGCCGAGGACATCAACCGGAATGTGATCAATATCGGCCAGGTGGCCAACGAAGTGGCAGGCGGTGCCGATGAGTCCAGTGCCGCGAGCGCGGGGCTGACCCAGTTGGCGGAGCAGCAGCGGCGGTTGATCAATCAGTTCAAGGTCTGAAGGCTTTAGTGGACTTTAGGGCCTCATCGCTGGCAAGCCAGCTCCCACATGTGATGTGTGAATACATTCAAATGTGGGAGCTGGCTTGCCAGCGATGGCGGCAGTAAATCCCTCCACAACCTTGAGGCTCACCCCGGAGTAAGGCATTCCGGCCCATTGAGCTTGGGATCATTGACCATATTAGCCAGCACCCGCTCGCGCAACGCGGTGGGCTCACCGGCCAGCAATCCCTGCAACACATGCAACGGCGTCTCGGGATCCAGCCAGGCCTCCTGCCCCGCCGCATCCAGAATCAACGGCCGGCGCTGGCTCTGCGCCGCCTGGGTAACCACTGCCGCGCTCAGCCATACCTGCTCCTGCACCGGGTAGGCCTCCCAGATCGCCGCAAAAAACAGGGTCGAACCCTCCCCCGGCGTCAACCAGTACGGGCGCTTGCGCTGGGTGCCGCGCCATTCATAAAAGCCATTGGCCGGCAGCAGGCAACGGCGCAGGCGAAAGGCCTCGCGAAACATCGGCTGTTCGGCCAGGGTTTCGGCGCGGGCGTGGGCCGGGGTGCGGGACAGATCGGTCAACCACGGCGGCGTCAGCCCCCAACGGGCCCGCGCCAGGGTGCGCTGGCCGTCAGTGGCGCGCTGGATCAGCACCGAATCATTGGGGGAAATATTCCACTGGGCCTGTTGATCCGCCGGGAAACCCGGCAAGGCAGCAAAGGCGGGATTCCAGCGAAACAGGGCATAACGTCCACACATGGGGCAACACGACTCTTGGGTAAACCGGTCGACAGCCTAACAGACCAGCACGTCGGGGTAGCTGTCGGGTTCGTCGCCGGGCAATGGTTGCGCACCGATATACGCAGTAATCAGCTCGCGGGCGTAGGTGGCCTGGTCGTTCTCCACCTCCAGGCCCAACAGGCCGAAAATCGGCAGCTCACCCGTGCCACCGAGCAGATGGCGCCCCACCAGATGGGCGTCGATGCCTTCGCTGGCGAGCATTTGCTGCAACAACTCACCTTCCATCAGGTTTTCCGGCTCGTAGATTCGTTGCATGGCCGCCCCCTTTACTCGTTCTCGCTGCGCACTTCGAGCATCCATTCGTCGCCATGTACCTGCAGGTCGAAAATGATCGGCCGACAGCACACCTGGCAGTCTTCTATATAGTTCTGGTCACCGCCGGACAAATCCACGCTTGTCTCGATCCGTTCACCACAATAAGGACAATCGTACAGCGCACTTTCGAGCATCGCGGTCTCCCAGGTGACTTGTGCGTATAATCGCCGGTCTATTTGCAGGGCTTTTTCGTTTGATGCCATTTGTTCAGACCTCGCCCTGTCACTTATCGATCCAAACCTTTACTTACCCTAGCCGTTTCTAACAAGAGAGCATGATGGGCGAATTCGATACCATCCGACCTTACAACGACAGCGAAGTCCCGGCAGTGCTGGCCCGGCTGTTCAGTGACAAGGCCTTTCTGGACATCCTGACCCACTTTCGCTTCCCGCGCTTTGCCGGCGCCTTTGGCTGGCTGCTCAAGCCGCTGATCGCCCAGAAGCTGCGCCGTGAGTTCGCCGGTGTCACCACCGTCGCCACCTTGCAGGACAAAGTCGAGTTTTACGTCGACCACACCATTGACCGGGCGACCGACGGCGTCACCTATACCGGGGTCGAGCAGCTCAAGTCCGGCACGGCCTACGTGTTCCTGGCCAACCACCGCGATATCGTGATGGACCCGGCCTTCGTCAACTATGCGGTTTACCACGCCGGCCTGCCAACACCGCGTATTGCCATCGGTGACAACCTGCTGCAGAAGCCGTTTGTCAGCGACCTGATGCGCCTGAACAAGAGTTTTATCGTGCACCGCTCCATCACCGGGCGGCGCGAGAAAATGGCGGCGTATCAGTTACTGTCGGCTTACATCAACCATTCGATCCGCAACGACTGCCAGTCGATCTGGATCGCCCAGGCCGAAGGTCGCGCCAAGGATGGGGATGATCGCACCGAGTCGGCGATCCTCAAGATGTTCCATATGAGCCGCAAGGACGAGCCATTCGCCGACGTCATCCTGTCGCTGAACCTGACGCCAGTGTCCATCAGCTACGAATACGACCCGTGCGACGCCGCCAAGGCCCGTGAGCTGTATATCCGCGCCACCACCGGGACCTACACCAAGGCGCCAGGTGAGGATGACGTGAGCATTGCCCTGGGCATCACCGGCTACAAGGGCCGGGTCCATATCAACTTTGCGCCGCCCATCACCGAGCGTTTTGAAGACACCAAGCTGCTGGCCATCGAGATGGACCGGCAGATTCTCGGCGGGTATCGGTTGTTTCCAGTGCACTACCTGGCGTATGCACAGTGGAGCGACGCCGACCCGCAGCTGCAGGTGCCGACGGCGGCCGAGGTATTCCCGGCGGACGAGCTGGCCAAGGCGAAAGCGGAGTGGGAACGGCGTTTGAATGCCTGCCCGGCAGAGCACCGACCGTATCTGGTGCTGCAATATGCGACGCCAGTGCGTAATCAGTACCGGGTCAAAGCCGGGATCCCCCTTTAAACTACCGTCTAAATGTGGGAGCGGGCTTGCTCGCGAAAGCAGTGGATCAGTTAGTACAGATTTGACTGATCCACCGCTTTCGCGAGCAAGCCCGCTCCCACAGTTCTTTTGTGGTGTTTTTACAGTCGAGTACTGAGCCAGGACAGCAGCAACGCCAGGCTAAGACAGGCAAAGCTAATGCGATAGCCCAGGCGATGACTGCGCTCGGTGCGCACATCCAGAAACAACATCGGCTGGTCGATGGCCCGTTCTTCGCTCTGTGCGGCCAGATTGGCCATTGCGCGTTGTTCGCGCAGCCGAGTGACGAACAGCAGCCCCGCGCCAGGGCACGCAATCAGCAGTGCAGCGGTATTGATCAGTAGCGCAGACAACGGCATTTCAAACCCCAGTGTGACAATTGTCCATCCAGATGCGCTCTCCCGCGCATTGCAGCTCCCTGCCCCCATTGACGAGCAATGTATCGGGTAATTTACAACGTCACCTGAACGTCACCTTAACAAGCCACTCTGTTGCCCTTCGAACACCCGGGAGCTTGTCATGTTGCACGCGCAGAACCAGGATCGGCTGTACCTGATCGCCCCAAGCGATGAGCAAGAGGCGCTGGTCGGCGGCCTGGCGTTCAATGTCCAGGACCGGCACTGGCTGGTGTACTGCGCCCTCGGCGGGCATCAACATGCCGACCTGCCGGAGCTGGATCTGCTGACTGGCGTGAGTGTGCTGGACTTTTATGTCGAAACGGCGGCATGACGCCCACAGGCACAAAAAAGCCGGGCCCGTGACGGGGCCCGGCTTTTTTACCAGCGATTATTGCGAGCTGAGGATCTGGCCGATGCTTGGATCCTTGAACAAGCGCGTCAGGGCATCACTCAACACGTCGCTGACCAGCTTGGTGTTGGTTTCCTGGTTCGGCGCCATGCCGAAGCGTTGGTCCAGGGATGCACCGTAACGGCCACTGTAGCGGCGGTTGCCGGCCGACACATCAGAGCGGAAGGTCGCGCCGATGGTGGCTTCGGTCACGTATAGGCCTTCCTTGGGCGACTGGTACTTCAGCTCGGCCAGGGTCACGGTCAACTGCGGTGCGCCTGGCGAGTTGCTGGTCGGGGTGAAGCCCAGCAGACGCACAGCCGCTTCGGCCTGGGCTTGCAGCTTGGGCAGTACGTCGGCGCCGGTCACCGTGATAGCGCTGGTTTCCGGGTACAGGCCGCCGCGGGTGCCCAGGGTCGGCGATGGACGACCATCAACGACACGCACCGATACCGGCTGGCCATGGCCCACAGGCGCCAACTGGGTGGTGAGCTTGGGTTGCGGGCTGAGTTGCTGCGGGCTGTGGGCGCAGCCAACCAGGGTCAAGCTGGTCACAGTGATCAAACCGAACAACAGGCGTTGCAACATGCTTTTCTCTCCAGAATTCAGGTACCGACAGGCCGGCAGTATAGCGGCGCGCCACCGCCTGGAACTAGCGCCAGTTACAACCTCGGACCCAGGCCCGCCTGCCGCGGTTCAATGTCACCGATATGTCATGCTGGGCTGGCATGCTTGCACCCATTATCAGGAGGCCGACCATGCTCAATCTTCTCTGGCGCTTTTTCGCTCGCACGCCCGCCCGTCGCAACTTTGCCCTGCTCGACCTGCAAGGTCGCTGCCAGGCATTCAAGCAATGCAGCCAGCCGCCCGTAGGCGAAGGTTGGGTCGAAGTCGACGAGATCCGCCTGAGCTGGATGCACCATCCGCTGCCCGCCCGCGCACGCGTCAGCCCGCGCCGCGCACGGTCATCGCACCGCCTGCCGTTGACCGCCTGACCGAAGCGCTAATAAAAGTCATAAAACACGTCCATTTCCCCGCAGTTCTTCGCTACAATCTCCCCCCGATTATAAGGACGTCTCCTGATCGGGCCTCGCAGCATCGCTAATGCCCAGGTATTAGCTCCCCCGCACCGCCCACAGAGAGCCGCCCACACAGATCGAGTGAAGCTGGTGAGCTGGCTGTTTTGTCTGCAAACCTGCGCCTTTACCGAATCTGCCAGAGCTGCCATTGCGCTCGGCCACTTGAGTTGTTTGCCCGTTATGCCGCGTGTCGGCAGTGATTTCGGGCCAGGTGCCAGACTGGGGCAGCCCTTTTTTGAGGTTCACGTCTTCAAAAGAGCGTGAAAAAAACGGGTTTTCACAACTTCACAAGAGTGTGGCGAGCAAATGAATAGTTTTGCGTTTGTACAAGCACCATCAACGTCTGGCACTGCCCAACCACACAGGACCGAGTACTCCTCAAAAACCGGAGCTTGAAGCCTGTCCGCTACGGATTTGGTTGCACGATCGGACGTACTTGACCATAAGTCGAATTGCCACAGGGCCCCTGAAATGCGTTCATATGCAGATAAGGCCTGGTCGGCAGCGTCCGCTGAAGTTGCAAAAAAATTGCGAAGAATCGGACATGGCGATCCTGGCCATGGGTAACCTGGGGCATTACGTGAACCGCCCCGTCACTCCTGGCAGCCATGCCGTCAATTTGGTGCTGCAGATTTTGGAGACGCGTTAAATGGCGCATAACGAAGCAGTCGACGTAGTACTGGTAGGTGCGGGCATCATGAGTGCCACCCTCGCCGTACTGCTCAAGGAGCTCGACCCCGGCCTCAAGCTGGAAGTCGTTGAGCTGATGGACTCGGGTGCCGCGGAGAGTTCCAACCCGTGGAACAACGCCGGTACCGGTCACGCAGGGCTGTGTGAGCTGAACTACACCCCGCAGGCTGGCGATGGCTCCATCGACATCAAGAAAGCCGTGCACATCAACACCCAGTTCGAGGTGTCGAAGCAGTTCTGGGCGTACCTGACCAAAAAAGGCACCTTTGGCTCGTCCAAGTCCTTTATCAGCCCGGTGCCGCACTTGAGCTTCGTGCAGGGCGAAAAAGGCGTGTCGTTCCTCAAGAAGCGCTTTGAGACACTCAGCCAACACCACGCGTTCTCGGACATGCACTACACCGAAGACCGGGCAGAAATGGCCGAGTGGATGCCGCTGATGATGCCCGGCCGCCCCGCTGACGAAAAAGTCGCCGCGACCCGCGTGATGAACGGTACCGACGTCAACTTCGGCGCCCTGACCAACCAATTGCTGGCGCACCTGAGCAGCTCGGCAGATGCCCAGGTCAAGTACAGCAAGCGCGTCACCGGCCTCAAGCGCAATGGCGCCGGCTGGACCGTGAGCATCAAGGACGTCAACAGCGGCAACACCCGCCATGTCGACGCCAAGTTCGTGTTCCTCGGCGCCGGTGGCGCGGCCCTGCCGCTGCTGCAAGCCTCGGGTATCGAAGAAAGCAAAGGTTTTGGTGGCTTCCCGGTCAGCGGCCAGTGGCTGCGTTGCGACAACCCGGAAGTGGTCAAGCAGCACCAGGCCAAGGTCTACAGCCAGGCGGCCGTGGGTTCGCCACCGATGTCGGTGCCGCACCTGGACACCCGCGTGGTGGAGGGCAAGAAATCCCTGCTGTTCGGTCCATACGCCGGCTTTACTACCAAGTTCCTCAAGTTCGGCTCGTTCCTTGACCTGCCCATGTCGATCCGCCTCGGCAATATCGGCCCGATGCTGGCCGTAGCCCGCGACAACATGGACCTGACCAAGTACCTGGTCAGCGAAGTGATGCAATCGATGGAGCAGCGCCTGGAATCCCTGCGCCGCTTCTACCCCGAGGCCAAAGCCGAGGACTGGCGCCTGGAAGTGGCCGGCCAACGGGTGCAGATCATCAAGAAAGACCCGAAGAAAGGCGGCGTGCTGCAATTTGGTACCGAACTGGTTGCTGCCAAGGACGGTTCGCTGGCTGCGCTGCTGGGCGCCTCCCCAGGTGCTTCGGTGACGGTTTCAATCATGCTGGAACTGATCGAGCGCTGCTTCCCGGCACAGGCGGCCGGTGAGTGGGCGGCCAAGCTGCAGGAAATCTTCCCGGCCCGGGAAAAAATCCTGGAGACCGATGCCGAGCTGTACCGCAAGATCAGCGTGCAGAACAACATCAGCCTGGAACTGGTTGAGCAAAGCAGCGAAACCTGTGGGAGCGAGCTTGCTCGCGAAAATCGTTAACGATAACGCAGCGTACTTGATTCAACGCGGCGCTCTCAGGCTCTTCGCGAGCAAGCTCGCTCCTACAAAGAAGCGATAAAAAACGCCCCGCTCTCGTGATGAGAGCGGGGCGTTTTTTTATGCCTTGGACAATCAGCCGCGAGCTTGGTCGATCAACTCGATGTACTCGTCCGCATTGCGCTGGTCCTTGATCAGGTCGACGAAGGTCTGGCCGTGCTCGTCCTTGCCATCGAGGTCCAGGCCGGCCTCCTTGAAAAAGGTCAGGAAACGCCCGAAATCGTCGATGCGCAAGCCGCGATAGGCTTTGATCAGTTTGTGCAGGGAAGGTGAAGTGGCGTCGACCGGTTCAAAATCCAGGAACAGCTTGATCTGATCGTCGCCGATCTCGTCACCAATCACTTGTTTCTTATCTTTACGCATTGCCGACTCCAGCCTGCAGACATTTACACGGGGGTACGAAGTCTACCTGCGGGACACACGCTTGTGTAGGAGCCGGCTTACTGGCTGCTACACAGCAAGTGTTCAATTGAACTGGGCCAGCATCCAGCGATGATACTCAGCCATACCGGCTTCGCCTTCCCGGGGTGCCCAGGTGGCCAGTTCGCCTTCGCCCACCGGGCGATAGGGGCCAGCCTTGCACTCGAACATCACCGAGTCGGGCTCAAGCACCACCAGGCCGTGGAAAACGCCGGGCGACAGATCAACACCCTGGCAATCGCCACCCGCCTGCAGGACGCGCCGCTCCAGGACTTCGCCTGACTCGCTGAAGATCAGAATGCCCAGGCGCCCCTTGAGCACCAGCAAGGTCTCGGCCTTGTCAGCGGTGAGGTGACGATGAGGTTGCACGTAGGTGTGTGGCTGCAAACCGACAGCCATGCGATGGCACGGCTCTGCCATCTGATGGAAGTTGACGTTCTGCCGGCCCCGGGGGTTGGCGGCGGCTTTCTCGGCCAATTCGGCAAACAGCGATTGATCAAGAAAACGCGCCATGGCTTACATCCCCTTCACAGCAAAGATGCCATTGGCATTGCGCCAGTAGCCCTTGTAGTCCATGCCATAACCGAAAATGTAGCGGTCGATGCACGGCAGGCCAACGTAATCGGCCTTCAGGTCCGGGCGGGCCTTGCGGTCGTGGTCCTTGTCGATCAGCACCGCGGTGTGCACTTTGCGCGCGCCGGCATGTTTGCAGAAGTCGATGATCGCGCCCAGGGTGTGACCCTCGTCGAGGATGTCGTCGATGATCAATACGTCGCGGTCGATGAACGACACTTCCGGCTTGGCCTTCCAGAACAGGTCGCCGCCGCTGGTTTCATTGCGATAGCGCGTGGCGTGCAGGTAGGACGCTTCCAGGGGGAATTGCAGATGAGTCAGCAATTTGCCGGCGAAAATCAGACCACCGTTCATCACACAGAACACCACCGGATTGGTGTCGGCCATTTCGCGGGTGATGTGCGCGCCGACCTTGGCGATAGCCTCTTCGACTTGTGCTTCGGTGTACAGGCAGTCAGCCTCGCGCATGATTTGACGGATATGGTCGAGATCAGCGGACATGGCGCTCTCCAGGGGTACTGTGGCAAGAAAAGCGGGCGAAGGTACGCCTCTGGGACGCAACGTTCAAGCCTTTATGGACTAACGTACTTGTTGTCTATAGGACAACACCCTCGGATAGATTAATCTAGGCCGGTTTTTTTGCCCGCCGCCGGAGCCTTTCCCCATGCCCATCCGTGAGATCCGCCACCCGCTGATCCGACACAAGCTCGGCCTTATGCGCCGCGCCGACATTAGCACGAAGAACTTCCGTGAGCTTGCTCAGGAAGTCGGAGCGTTGCTCACCTACGAAGCCACGAAAGATTTACCCCTGGAAAACTACGAGATCCCCGGTTGGTGCGGTCCCGTCCAGGTCGAGAAAATCGCCGGCAAGAAAATTACCGTGGTGCCGATCCTGCGCGCCGGTATCGGCATGCTCGAAGGCGTGCTGAGCCTGATCCCGGGCGCCAAGGTCAGCGCTGTGGGCGTCGCCCGCAACGAAGAAACCCTGCAGGCCCACACCTACCTGGAAAAGCTCGTCCCGGAAATCGACGAACGCCTGGCGATGATCATCGACCCGATGCTGGCCACCGGCAGTTCCATGGTCGCCACCATCGACCTGCTGAAGAAAGCCGGCTGCAAGGACATCCGCGCCATGGTGCTGGTGGCTGCGCCCGAAGGTATCGCCGCCGTAGAAAAAGCGCACCCGGATGTGGTGATTTACACCGCGTCCATCGATGAACGCCTGAACGAACACGGCTACATCATTCCGGGCCTGGGCGATGCGGGCGATAAAATCTTCGGCACCAAGCAGAAGGACGCGTGAACATGCAGGATGAATTCAACGACCCGCTTTGGCGCCAGATCCTGTCTGGCGCACAGATGCTCTTCGTAGCATTTGGCGCGTTGGTGTTGATGCCACTGATCACAGGTCTTGATCCAAACGTTGCACTGTTTACCGCAGGCCTGGGCACGTTGCTGTTCCAGATCGTGACAGGGCGCCAAGTGCCGGTGTTCCTGGCATCGAGCTTTGCCTTTATCACCCCGATCATTCTCGCCAAGGGCCAGTTCGGCCTCGCGGCGACCATGGGCGGTGTGATGGCAGCGGGTTTCGTCTACACCTTTCTCGGCCTGGCCGTGAAGATCAAGGGCACCGGTTTTATCGACCGGCTGCTGCCGCCCGTGGTCATCGGGCCGGTGATCATCTCCATTGGCCTGGCCATGGCGCCGATTGCCGCCAATATGGCGATGGGCAAGAGTGGTGACGGTGCCGAGCTGATCCATTACCAGACGGCCATGATGATCTCGATGCCAGCGCTGCTGACCACGCTGATCGTGGCCGTGTTCGGCAAGGGTATTTTCCGCCTGGTGCCGATCATTGCCGGGGTGCTGGTGGGTTTTGGCATGTCGTTCTACTTTGGCGTGGTCGACACCGCGAAGATCGCCGCCGCGCCATGGCTCGCCCTGCCCCACTTCACCGCGCCGGAATTCAACTGGCAGGCGATCCTGTTTATCGTGCCGGTGGCCCTGGCACCCGCTATCGAACACATCGGCGGCGTGATTGCCGTGGGTAGCGTGACCGGTCGCGATTACCTGAAAAAGCCCGGCCTGCATCGCACGCTATTGGGCGACGGCATCGCCACCACCACTGCCGGCCTGTTCGGCGGCCCGCCCAACACCACCTACGCCGAAGTGACCGGCGCGGTGATGCTGACCAAGAACTACAACCCGAAGATCATGACCTGGGCGGCGGTATTTGCCATCACCCTGGCCTTTGTCGGCAAGTTCGGCGCGCTGCTGCAGAGCATTCCGGTGCCGGTGATGGGCGGGATTCTGTGCCTGTTGTTCGGCTCGATTGCCGCGGTGGGGATGAATACCCTGATCCGTCACAAGATCGACCTGGGGGAAGCACGCAATCTGGTGATTGTGTCGGTGACCCTGGTATTCGGGATTGGCGGTGTGCTGATCGGCACCGGCACCGGTCCGGACGATTTCGGCCTCAAGGGCATCGCCCTGTGTGCGGTGGTAGCGATTGGCTTGAACCTGCTGCTGCCGGGCAATGACGGCTGGAAGCACAAGAAGCCGGACGAGCCGCTGCTCTAAAGGCTACGGATTGTCGGTGTTGCTGATGGCCTCATCGCGGGCAAGCCCGGCTCCCACATTGCAATGCATTTGTGTGTGGGAGCCGGGCTTGCCCGCGATGAGGCCAGGGCAGCCAATACAGGTTTAAGCCTTAAAGATCGCCCAAGCCATCGACCAGCGCCTGGTTCTGCTCTGGCGTACCGATGCTGATCCGCAGGAACTGGGCAATCCGCTCCTGCTTGAAGTGCCGCACGATCACCCCTTGCTCGCGCAGCTTGGCCGCCAGGCCGGCGGCGTCGTGCCGTGGGTGGCGGGCAAAGATGAAGTTGGCCGCCGAAGGCAGCACTTCAAAGCCTTTACCCTGCAACTGCGCAACCACCTTCTCGCGACTGTCGATGACCAACTGGCAGGTCTTCTCGAAGTATTCACGATCTTCAAAGGCCGCCGCCGCGCCAACAATCGCCAGGCGATCCAGCGGATAGGAGTTGAAGCTATTCTTGACCCGCTCCAGCGCCTCTATCAGGTCCGGATGGCCCACCGCCAGGCCTACGCGCAAACCGGCCAGTGAGCGCGATTTGGAGAGGGTCTGGGTGACCAGCAGGTTGGGGTAACGGTCTACCAGGCTGATGGCGGTTTCGCCACCGAAGTCGATATAGGCTTCATCGACCACCACCACCGAATCCGGGCTGGCCTTGAGCAACTGCTCCACCGCATCCAGCGCCAGCACGCAGCCGGTCGGCGCGTTCGGGTTGGGGAAGATGATGCCGCCATTGGGCTTGGCGTAGTCCGCCACGCGGATCTGGAACTGCTCGTCCAGCGGTACTGGGTCGGACTTGATGCCGTACAGCCCGCAGTAGACTGGATAAAAGCTGTAGCTGATATCCGGAAACAGCAGCGGCAAGTCGTGCTGGAACAGGCCGTGGAAGATGTGCGCCAGGACTTCATCGGAACCATTGCCGAGGAAAACCTTGCTCGCATCGACCCCGTAATACTTGGCCACGGCCTGCTTGAGCAGGTCGCTGTTGGGGTCGGGGTACAAACGCAGGTTGTCGTTCAGCTCGGCCTGCATGGCTGCCAGCGCCTTGGGCGATGGCCCATAGGGGTTTTCGTTGGTGTTGAGCTTGACCAGCTTGGTCAGCTTCGGCTGCTCGCCGGGCACGTAAGGCACCAGGTTCTTGACGAAGGGGCTCCAGAATTTGCTCATGCCTTACTCTCCCTTGACGATGCGGTATTCGGCGCTACGGGCGTGTGCGCTCAACGATTCGCCACGGGCCAGCACCGAGGCAGTCTTGCCCAGCTCGGAAGCGCCCTGGGGCGAGCAGAAGATGATCGACGAGCGCTTCTGGAAGTCATACACCCCCAGCGGCGACGAGAAACGCGCGGTACCCGACGTTGGCAATACGTGGTTGGGACCTGCGCAGTAGTCACCCAGGGCCTCACTGGTGTGGCGGCCCATGAAGATCGCCCCGGCGTGGCGAATCGACGGCAGCCAGGCTTGTGGGTCGGCCACGGACAGCTCCAAGTGCTCGGGAGCGATGCGGTTGGCCACTTCGATGGCCTGCTCCATGTCCTGCACCAGGATCAGCGCGCCACGGCCATTGATCGACTTCTCGATAATCTCGGCACGTTCCATGGTCGGCAGCAGTTTATTGATGCTGGCCGCCACCTTGTCGAGGAACTCGGCGTCGGGGCTGACCAGGATCGCCTGGGCGTCTTCGTCGTGTTCGGCCTGGGAGAACAGGTCCATGGCGATCCAGTCCGGGTCGGTCTGGCCGTCGCACACCACGAGGATTTCCGACGGGCCGGCAATCATGTCGATACCGACCTGGCCAAACACGTGGCGTTTGGCGGTGGCCACGTAGATATTGCCGGGGCCGACCACCTTGTCTACCTTCGGTACGCTCTCGGTGCCGTAGGCCAACGCGGCGACTGCCTGGGCACCGCCGATGGTGAACACGCGGTCAACCCCGGCAATGCAGGCCGCGGCCAGCACCAGTTCGTTGATTTCACCGCGCGGGGTCGGGACCACCATGACCACTTCTGTCACGCCGGCAACCTTGGCGGGGATGGCATTCATCAAGACCGATGACGGATAAGAAGCCTTGCCACCCGGCACGTACAGGCCAGCGCGGTCCAGGGGCGTGACTTTCTGCCCCAGCACCGTGCCATCAGCCTCGGTGTAGCTCCATGAGTCCTGCTTCTGTTTTTCGTGGTAGCTGCGCACCCGCGCTGCCGCGACTTCCAGGGCTTCACGCTGGGGCGCAGTGATGCGCGTCAGGGCCAGCTCCAGGCGTTCGCGGGGCAGGATCAGGTCGGCCATGGACTTGACGTCCAGGCCGTCGAACTGCCGGGTAAAGTCCACCAGCGCCGCATCGCCGCGCTCGCGCACAGCCTTGATGATGTCGAGAACCCGCTGGTTGACCGAGTCGTCGGACACACTTTCCCAGCTCAGCAGATGATCCAGATGATGGGCGAAATCCGGGTCGGCAGCGTTGAGTCGGGCAATTGCAGTGGACGTGGTCATAGCGAGGGCCTCAATAGAATTGGCAAAAACTCAGGCGCCCTAAACTAGCAGTCGTTTCCGCTTGGGCACCCGAGAATTCTGGCTATGAGGCGGATAGACGGGCGCGACCTAAGGCCGCGCAGGTGAGTCAACCGCGGTGTCGAGACTCCACTGCCTTGCGCAGGGTGTCGATCAACGCCTGGATACGGGCGTGCTGCATTTTCATCGAAGCTTTGTTGACGATCAGGCGGGAGCTGATGTCGGCGATAAAGTCCTGGGGTTCCAGGCCATTGGCGCGCAGGGTGTTGCCGGTGTCGACCACGTCGATAATCTTGTCGGCCAGGCCAATCAGCGGCGCCAGCTCCATCGAGCCGTAGAGCTTGATGATATCGACCTGACGGCCTTGCTCGGCGTAATAACGCTTGGCGACGTTGACGAACTTGGTGGCTACCCGCAGGCGGCCCTTGGGCTCGACGTCACCGACACGGCCGGCGGTCATCAGTTTGCACAGGGCAATACGCAGGTCCAGCGGCTCGTACAGGCCCTGGCCACCGTATTCCATCAGCACGTCCTTACCGGCGACACCGAGGTCGGCGGCGCCATGTTCAACATAGGTCGGCACGTCGGTAGCACGCACGATCAACAGGCGAACGTCGTCCTGGGTCGTGGGGATGATCAGCTTGCGGCTCTTGTCCGGATTCTCGGTCGGCACGATGCCCGCTTCAGCCAGAAGCGGCAATGTATCGTCAAGGATGCGGCCCTTGGACAGTGCGATGGTCAACATGGGAAACGTCAGTCCTTCATCAGGCTATTGCTGTCAGGTCGCAAACGGCGCCAGACACAGATCGAGGCCATGACAGCCTCGATTTGAAACAAACCAGTGGTTGTAGGAGCGGGCTGGCTCGCGAAGAACTCAAGGACACCACGTTGATTCTGGATAAACGCGTTATCTTTGACGTTTTTCGCGAGCAAGCTCGCGCCTACAGTGCAGCTGGGACTAGCCCGGTACGCGGCGGATTTTTGCGCCGAGCATCTGCAGTTTTTCTTCGATGCACTCGTAGCCACGGTCTATGTGGTAGATGCGATCGATCAGGGTGTCGCCGTCAGCGCACAGCGCCGAGATCACCAGGCTGGCCGAAGCCCGCAGGTCGGTGGCCATTACTGGCGCGCCCTTGAGCTGCTCGATACCGGTAACGATGGCAGTGTTGCCTTCGACCTGGATCTTGGCGCCCATGCGGTGCAATTCATACACGTGCATGAAGCGGTTTTCGAAAATGGTCTCGATCACCGCACCGGTGCCTTCGGCAATCGCGTTCAAGGAGATGAACTGCGCCTGCATGTCGGTCGGGAAGGCCGGGTACGGAGCGGTACGCACGTTGACGGCTTTAGGCCGCTTGCCGTGCATGTTCAGCTCGATCCAGTCTTCGCCGGTGGTGATTTCGGCACCCGCTTCGCGCAGCTTTTCCAGGACCGCTTCAAGGATGGTCGGATCGGTGTCCTTGACCTTGACGCGACCACCGGTGACGGCAGCAGCAACCAGGTAGGTACCGGTCTCGATACGGTCCGGCATCACTTTGTAGGTCGCCGAGTGCAGGCGCTTCACACCGTCGATGGTGATGGTGTCGGTGCCGGCGCCGGTGATGTTTGCACCCATGGCGATCAGGAAGTTGGCCAGGTCGACCACTTCCGGCTCGCGCGCAGCGTTCTGCAGGACACTACGGCCATTGGCCAGGGCCGCAGCCATCATGATGTTCTCGGTACCGGTCACGCTGACGGTATCAAAGAAGAAGTTGGCGCCACGCAGGCCGCCTTCCGGCGCCTTGGCCTTGATGTAGCCGCCTTCGACGTCGATGGTCGCGCCCATGGCCTCAAGGCCACGGATGTGCAGGTCGACCGGACGCGAGCCGATGGCGCAACCGCCAGGCAGTGCCACTTCGGCTTCGCCGAAACGGGCAACCATCGGGCCCAGTACCAGGATCGAGGCACGCATGGTTTTCACCAATTCGTACGGTGCGATCAGGGTCTTGATGGTGCGCGGGTCGATTTCGACCGACAGCTTCTCGTCGATCACCGGCTCAATGCCCATGCGACCGAACAGCTCGATCATGGTGGTGATGTCGTGCAGGTGTGGCAGGTTGGCTACGGTAACCGGGCCATCGCACAGCAAGGTAGCGGCCAGAATCGGCAAGGCCGAGTTTTTAGCCCCGGAGATACGGATTTCGCCATCAAGACGGGCACCGCCGGTAATAATCAATTTATCCATAAGAATCTCGACGCCTTGGGGGCTCAGGTGCGCTCGGCCCAGGCCGCGCGGCTGAAAAATTTCATAGTGACCGCATGGATGCTGCCATCGGTGATCCACGGGTTCAAATGGGCATAGATCTGCTGCTGACGCTTGACCGGGCTCAATGCCGCCAGTTCATCGCTAATCACGTTCAGCTGGAAATTGCAGCCTTCGCCTTCAACTGCAACCTCAGTATTCGGCAGCTTTCCTTCAAGGAAGCTTTTAACTTCTAGGGCCTGCATGCTCAACCTCTATCGGCGCCCAGTGCGCGCGGGTCGCACATCATACAAAAAAGCCCCGCGCCTGCGAACCCCGCATAGCAGGACTCTGACGGGGGGCTTCTTCAATAATGTGTATTAAGGATGCGCCAACAGCTCGGTCAAACCGCTAACCTGGGCAATTTCACGCATATCCTCGGGTAATGCGCGAATACTGACAGGTTTATTGACCGCTGCGGCGTCACGTAGGAAACACAGGAGCAATGACAAGCCAACACTGCTGGACTTCACCACCGCCGAGCAATCGATAACCAATGCCTGCGCGGTGCTGGCATTGATCAACGCCTGGCCCTGCTTGCGCAGGGCCGGCCCGGTGCTGTAGTCGAGCACGCCGCTGAGGAGCAGCTCGCCGGCCTGGCCTTGACGAACAGCCGACTCGGTCATGGGGCCTGCTTCTCTGCGGCTTCTTCGGTCACTTCCTTGGCCTTGGCCACTTCGCCAGCCCAACCATTGATGGTCTTGTCCAGGTCGTTGCCATTGCGCTGCATGGCATCGGCGAACTGGTCACGGAACAGCTTGCCAATGTTGATGCCGTTGATGATCACGTTACGCACTTTCCACTCACCGTTGATTTTCTCAAGGGTGTAGGAAACCGGATAGATCGAGCCATTGTTGCCCTTGACCTGCATATCCACGCTGGTGCGATCACCAGACTCATCCTTGGCCGGGGAAACGACGATACCCTGGTTGTTGTATTCCAGCAGGGCGTTGCCGTAGAACTGCATCAGGCTGCGCTTGAAGTTTTCCTGGAAACGCAGCATCTGCGCAGGCGTGGCCTTGCGCGAGTACTTGACGGTCATGATGCTGCGGGAGATGCCATCAGCGTCGACCACTGGCCCCACAATCCCGTTGAGGGCATCGTAGAACGCGCTTGGGCTCTGCTTGTACTGTTCCTTGTTTGCCGCAAGGTCAGCCAGCAACTCCTTGGTGGTTCTATCAATAATGTCGTGCGCCGACGGCGCCGCCACGGCGTTAGCCATCAATGGCAAGGCTGCCAACAGCACCAACAGGCCACGTCGCAAGGTAGAGATCATGAACAAACTCCTCATTTGGCGTCTTTACTAACCGTATTAAGCAGGAATTTACCGATCAGGTCCTCCAATACCAGCGACGACTGTGTGTCATGAATGGTCGAACCATCCTTGAGCAAGGCTTCTTCCCCGCCCACGCTGATACCGATGTACTTTTCGCCCAGCAGACCCGCCGTGAGGATAGACGCCGTGGAGTCAGTCGGCAGGTTATCTACCTTCTTGTCCAGTTGCAGGGTCACTCGGCCGGTGAAGCTGTCGCGGTCCAGATCGATTGCCGTGACCTTGCCGATGGTCACACCGGCCATGGTCACTTTAGCTCTGACCGTCAAACCGGCGATATTGTCGAAGTAGGCGTAAAGTTTATAGGTATCGGCGGCCGGGCTGGCCGACAAGCCGCTGACTCGCAGGGCGAGCAACAGTAAAGCCAGGATGCCAGCCAGCAAGAAAAGGCCGACACCGATTTCCACAGTGCGGTTTTGCATCAGAAATCTCCAAACATCAAGGCGGTCAAAATGAAGTCAAGGCCCAGTACCGCCAGCGAGGCGTACACAACGGTCTTGGTGGTGGCTCGACTGATCCCTTCTGAAGTGGGCTCACAGTCATAGCCTTGGAATACGGCGATCCAAGTCACGACAAAGGCGAAGACGATGCTCTTGATAATGCCATTGAGCACGTCACCGCTGAAGGTCACGCTGTTTTGCATATTGGCCCAGTAGGAGCCGTCGTAGACTCCCAGCCAGTCCACCGCCACCCAGGAACCGCCCCAGATCCCGACCACGCTGAAAATCATCGCCAGCAGTGGCAAGGAGATGAAGCCGGCCCACAGGCGCGGGGCAACAATGTACTTGAGCGGGTCCACGCCGATCATTTCCAGGCTGGACAGCTGCTCGGTGGCCTTCATATTACCGATCTCGGCGGTCAAGGCAGAACCGGCGCGCCCGGCAAACAGCAGTGCTGTGACTACCGGCCCCAGTTCACGCAGTAGCGTCAGCGCAACCATCTGCCCTACCGCCTGCTCTGAACCGTAGCTGGACAGGATATTGAACCCCTGCAACGCCAGCACCATGCCGATGAACACCCCGGAGACCACGATGATCACCAGGGACATCACGCCAACCGAATGCAACTGCTTGAGCAGCAAGCCAAAACCGCCGCCGATGCCGCCGCGGCCAAGCAAGGCGTGAAACAGGAAAATCGTCGAACGCCCGAGCACTTCGACGATGTCGATGCCCGAGCGACCGAAAAGGCGAACCTTCTCGATTAAAGATGTCTTGCGCATCAGCGCTTCCCCAGAAGATCTGAGCGGTAGTCCGCTGCCGGAAAATGAAAAGGCACCGGGCCATCAGGATCGCCGGTCATGAATTGGCGGATGCGCGGGTTATCAGCATTCATCAGCTCTTCAGGCGTGCCCTGCCCCAATACCTGGCCATCGCCGACGACATAGAGATAGTCGGCGATGCTCGCGGTTTCGGCCAGGTCATGGGAAACCACGATGCTGGTGATGCCCAGCGCATCGTTGAGCAGGCGGATCAGACGCACCAGTACGCCCATGGCGATAGGGTCCTGACCGACAAACGGCTCGTCATACATCAGGATCTGCGGGTCGAGAGCAATCGCCCGTGCCAGGGCTACACGTCGCTTCATACCGCCGGAAAGCTCGTCAGGCATCAAGTCGATGGCACCGCGAAGCCCTACGGCCTGCAGTTTCAACAGCACGATGTCACGAATCATTTCTTCGGACAGCTGGGTATGCACCCGCAGCGGGAACGCGACGTTTTCGAAAACATCGAGATCGGTGAACAGAGCACCGCTCTGGAACAGCACCCCCATGTGCTTGCGCGCATCGAACAGGTCGCTGCGCGACAGGGTCGGCAGGTTCTGGCCATTGACCCAGACTTCGCCGGCAGTGGGACGCAGCTGCATGCCCATCAGGCGCAGCAGGGTCGTCTTGCCGCAACCGGACGGCCCCATGATGCCCGTCACCTTGCCGCGGGGAATGCGAATATCGACATTATTGAAGATGCTGCGCGTACCGCGCTTGAAGGAAAGGCCCTTCAGCTCGACCGCGTAGGCGTTATCGGCACTCATCTAAACTCCTTGGGATGCAGCTTCTCACTCAGACACCACGTTTGGGACAACTGCTTGCGACAGTTAGACACATGTGAGCTGCGCGGACCGAACTGGCGGCGAACTATATCACTGCTGACATAAAGCGCCCAAGGCCGCAGCAGCGCTTGTTCAGAAACATGACAGGTAAACGCGTATTTGAGAGTGTTCTCACATCCGAGGCGAACAAACCCTGACGAACTTGCGTGAGGGAATTGTTCATTACCGCTATAATCGCCGACTTTTCGTCAGGCTATACGATTTCAGACATGAGCCAATCCAGCGACCTTATTCAATCCGCACAACGCACCATCCGCCTCGAGCTTGAAGCCGTAGAAGGCTTGCTGGCCCATATCGACGCAGATTTCGTACGCGCCTGCGAGATGATCCTGGCCAGCAAAGGCCGGGTTGTCGTGGTCGGCATGGGCAAGTCTGGCCATGTCGGCAACAAGATTGCCGCCACCCTGGCCAGCACCGGCACCACGGCGTTTTTCGTGCACCCGGCCGAAGCCAGCCATGGCGACATGGGCATGATCACCCGTGATGACGTGATTGTGGCCCTGTCCAACTCCGGCACCACCAACGAAATCGTGACCCTGCTGCCGCTGATCAAACGCCTGGGCATCAAGCTGATCAGCATGACCGGCAACCCGGACTCGACGCTGGCCAAGGCCGCCGAAGTGAACCTGAATGTGCATGTGGCGCACGAGGCCTGCCCGCTCAACCTGGCGCCGACCTCTTCCACCACCGCCGCCCTAGTCATGGGCGACGCGCTGGCCGTGGCCCTGCTGGAAGCCCGCGGCTTTACCGCCGAAGACTTCGCCTTTTCCCACCCAGGTGGCGCCCTTGGCCGTCGCCTGTTGCTGAAAGTGGAAAATGTGATGCATGCCGGCGACGAACTGCCCCAGGTACAGCGCGGCACCCTGCTCAAGGACGCGCTGATGGAAATGACCCGCAAGGGCCTGGGCATGACCGTGATTCTGGAGGCCGACGGCCGCCTGGCCGGGGTCTTCACCGACGGCGACCTGCGCCGCACCCTGGATCGCGCCATTGATATCCATACCGCGATCATCGATCAGGTCATGACCCCTCATGGCAAGACCGCCCGCGCCGAAATGCTCGCCGCCGAAGCCCTGAAGATCATGGAAGACCACAAAATCGGCGCCCTGGTGGTGGTCGACGATGCCGATCATCCGATTGGCGCCCTGAATATGCACGATTTGCTGCGCGCAGGAGTGATGTAAATGAACACCGACCTGTTGCAACGGGGCAAGGCCATCAAGCTGGCGATTTTCGACGTCGATGGCGTACTGACTGACGGCCGCCTGTACTTCCTCGAAGATGGCAGCGAATTCAAGACGTTCAATACGCTGGACGGCCAGGGCATCAAGATGCTGATGGCCTCTGGCGTGCAGACTGCGATTATCAGTGGTCGCAAGACCCCGGTCGTGGAACGCCGCGCACAAAACCTGGGGATTCCTTACCTCTATCAGGGCCGCGAGGATAAACTGGTGGTTCTGGATGAGCTTCTTGGCAAACTCAACCTAAGCTATGAGCAAGTCGCCTATCTGGGCGATGACTTGCCTGACCTGCCGGTGATCCGGCGCGTGGGCCTGGGCATGGCCGTGGCCAATGCCGCATCGTTTGTTCGCGAACACGCCCACGGCATTACCCAGGCCCGTGGCGGCGAAGGTGCCGCCCGCGAGTTCTGCGAGCTGATCCTGCGCGCCCAGGGCAGCCTTGAAGCGGCCCACGCCGCCTACCTATAGAGCCTTCTATGCTGAGCAAAAAGATTCGCAACTTCCTGATATTCGGAGCCATTGCCGCACTGTTCCTCGCGGTGGGCTACTGGAATATCAGCCCGGAGCGCTTCCTCGATCAGCCTGTCGTGCAGGCCGACCAGGGCGCCATCGACTATTACGCCACCAACGCCTACAGCGTGCAGTTCCTGCCTGACGGCAAGGTGCAGTACGAAATGACGTCGGACAAGGTCGAACACTTGAAGGCTTCGGAGGTCACATTGCTGACCAACCCGGACCTGAATCTGTATCGCGGCACCGAATTCCCGTGGCACGTCACCAGCAAGCGTGGCGAGGTCAACCCGGACGGTACCGAAGTGGAACTGATCGACTCGGTGCGCGTTGCGCGTACTGACGCCCAGAACCGCGACACCATCATTACCAGCAGTCGCATGACCGTATTCCCACAGAAGCAATATGCGCAGACCGAGCAAGACGTTAGAATCGACGGCGCTGGCGGTGTATCGACTGGCAAGGGAATGAAAGCGTATTTGAAAGAAAGCAGGATACACCTGCTATCGAACGTAAGAGGACAGTATGAGGCTCGTTAAAACCCTCCCTATTTTGCTCGGTCTGGGCGCAGCACTGGGAAGCGTGAGCGCCTGGGCTCTGCCGAACGATAGCCAGCAACCGATCCACATTCAGGCTGACGATGCGCAACTGGATGACAAGCAAGGTATCGCGACCTACAAGGGCGACGTAATCATCACTCAAGGTTCGATGAAGATTACCGGCAATACCGTCACCCTGACCCGCACCCCGGCCGGCGACATTGACGTCGTGACCTCGGTGGGCAACCTTGCCTATTTCGAACAGAAGCAAAACGCCGCCGATCCAGGCCCGATCAAAGGCTACGGCGTAACCATCCAGTACCACGCGCCGCAGAACCGCATCGTACTGACTGACCGCGCCAAAGTGATCAGCAGCGACGGCAACTCGACCGAAGGCGAGAAAATCGTCTACGACACCGTCAAGCAGGTCGCCACTGCTGGCCGCGCCAATGGCACCAAGGTCACCGCGCCACGTCCGCGCATTGACATGGTTATCCAGCCGAAGAAGAAGGCCCAGTAATGGCAACCCTGAAAGCCCAGCATCTGGCCAAGGCCTATAAAAGCCGTCAGGTCGTGCGCGACGTCAGCCTGTCGATCGACAGCGGCCAGATCGTCGGCCTGCTTGGCCCCAACGGTGCCGGCAAGACCACCTGTTTCTACATGATTGTGGGCTTGGTCCAGGCAGACCAGGGCCGTGTATTGATCGATGACCTGGACGTGAGCCACCAGCCAATGCACGGTCGTGCACGGGCCGGTATCGGCTATCTCCCCCAGGAGGCGTCGATCTTCCGCAAGCTGTCAGTGTCCGACAACATCATGGCGATCCTTGAGACCCGCAAGGAACTGGATCGCGATGGGCGCCGCCAGGAGCTGGAAAGCCTGCTGCAGGAGTTCCACATCAACCACATTCGCGACAACCTCGGCATGAGCCTTTCCGGCGGCGAACGTCGCCGCGTGGAAATCGCCCGCGCCCTGGCCACTGCACCGAAGTTCATCCTGCTGGACGAACCCTTCGCCGGTGTCGACCCGATTTCGGTAGGCGACATCAAGCAGATCATCCATCACCTCAAGGCCAAGGGGATCGGCGTGCTGATCACCGACCACAACGTGCGTGAGACCCTGGATATCTGTGAAACCGCCTACATCGTAAACGACGGCCAACTGATTGCCGAAGGCGACTCCGCCACCATCCTGGCCAACGAACTGGTCAAGGAAGTGTATCTGGGGCACGAGTTCCGCCTGTAACCACTGTGATGTCAGGACATTCGCCATCGGGCGCGGGAGTCAATAAAAACCTCATTATTTTTATTGTTACCGCGCTCTAGGCAAAGCCCCCGATATCAGGCATATAATTTGCTTATGTTTGGCGCTCACGCGCCCTGTCGTGGATGGCGCATTGCGCCGGCGAATAAGGTGTTAAGCCCCTGCCATGAAACCATCGCTAGTCCTGAGAATGGGCCAGCAGCTGACGATGACACCGCAGCTGCAACAGGCCATCCGCCTGCTCCAATTGTCGACCCTGGACCTGCAACAGGAAATCCAGGAGGCCCTGGAGTCCAACCCGATGCTCGAACGCCAGGAAGAAGGCGACGACTTCGATAATGCCGACCCACTGGCCGACAACATAGAGCAAAAACCCAATCCCGACGTCCAGGAACCGTCCTACCAGGAAGCCGCCCCCACGGTGGATAACCTGGAAGAAGGCGAATGGAACGAACGCATTCCCAATGAACTGCCCGTGGACACGGCCTGGGAAGATGTCTACCAGACCAGCGCCAGCAGCCTGCCCAGCAACGACGATGACGAGTGGGACTTCACCACCCGCACCTCCGTTGGCGAGAGTCTGCAGAGCCATCTGCTGTGGCAACTGAACCTTGCCCCGATGTCCGACACCGATCGCCTGATCGCCGTGACCCTGATCGATTGCATCAATAATCAGGGCTACCTGGACGAGACCCTTGAGGAAATCCTCGAGGCCTTCGACCCGGAACTGGACATCGAGCTGGACGAAATCGAAGCGGTGCTGCACCGCATCCAGCAGTTCGAGCCTGCCGGCATTGGCGCGCGCAATCTCAGCGAGTGCCTGTTGCTGCAACTGCGCCAGCTACCCGCCAAGACCCCGTGGCTGACCGAGGCCCAACGCCTGGTCACCGACTACATCGACCTGCTGGGCAGCCGCGACTACAGCCAGTTGATGCGCCGGATGAAGCTCAAGGAAGATGACCTGCGCCAGATCATCGAGCTGGTACAGAGCCTCAACCCGCGCCCCGGCTCGCAGATCGAGTCCAGCGAAGCCGAATATGTCGTGCCTGACGTGATCGTGCGCAAGGACAACGAGCGCTGGCTGGTAGAACTGAACCAGGAATCGGTGCCACGCCTGCGGGTCAACCCGCAATACGCCGGGTTCGTGCGCCGGGCCGATACCAGTGCCGACAACACCTTCATGCGCAACCAGTTGCAGGAAGCGCGCTGGTTCATCAAGAGCCTGCAAAGCCGCAACGAGACCCTGATGAAGGTAGCCACCCAGATCGTCGAGCATCAGCGCGGCTTCCTGGAGTACGGCGACGAGGCGATGAAGCCGTTGGTACTGCATGATATTGCCGAAGCCGTTGGCATGCATGAGTCGACCATTTCCCGGGTAACCACCCAGAAATTCATGCATACCCCACGGGGTATATATGAGCTGAAATACTTTTTCTCCAGCCACGTCAGCACCTCCGAAGGCGGCGAATGCTCGTCCACGGCGATCCGCGCGATCATCAAAAAACTGGTTGCCGCGGAAAATCAGAAAAAGCCGTTGAGTGACAGCAAGATCGCTGGTTTACTGGAGGCACAAGGCATTCAGGTCGCCCGTCGAACCGTCGCCAAGTACCGCGAGTCCCTTGGGATCGCGCCTTCCAGCGAGCGTAAGCGGTTGATGTGACGGGCGGGCCACAGCGTTCCAGTGGCGGGTATTCCTACCCGCCGCTTTATGCACTGGCAACGAAGGAGAAGCTGTATGCAAGTCAACATCAGTGGACACCAACTGGAAGTGACCGAACCGCTGCGCGCCTACATCAGCGAGAAACTCAAACGAATTGAGGGGCATTTCGACAAGATCACCAATGTGCAAGTCATCATGTCTGTCGAAAAGCTGAAGCAGAAAATCGAAGCCACCTTGCGTATACCCGGCGGGGAAGTAGTCGCCAATGCAGAGCATGCAGATATGTATGCCGCTATTGACGACCTGACCGACAAGCTGGATCGCCAAATCAAAAAGCATAAGGAAAAGCAGCAGAGCCTTCTTCAAGGCACAGGCCGCTAACACTCCCCACCCATGATTCGACTTGAAACCATCCTGACCCCCGGCCGTTCCCTCGTGAACGCGCCGGGCGGCAGTAAAAAGAAAGCCCTCGAACAGATTGCCAACCTGATCAGCCGCGAAGTGCCTGAACTGGTGATGCAAGACGTGTACGAGGCCCTGATTGCCCGTGAAAAACTCGGCTCGACCGGTTTTGGCAACGGCATCGCTATTCCTCATTGCCGCCTCAAGGGCTGTGAAACTCCGGTAAGCGCCCTGTTACACCTGGACGCCCCCACTGATTTCGACGCCATCGATGGCGCCCCGGTTGACCTGCTGTTTGTCCTGCTGGTCCCGGAGGCCGCTACCGATGCGCACCTGGAACTGCTCCGGCAGATCGCCAGCATGCTCGACCGTGAAGAAGTACGTAAGAAACTGCGTAGCGCCAGCACCAATGAAGCGCTGTATCAGGTTGTCCTGGATGAGCAAAGCGGGCAGTAATCATGCGTTTGATCATCGTCAGCGGGCGTTCCGGCTCAGGTAAAAGTACTGCCCTCAACGTGCTTGAGGACAACGGTTTTTATTGCATCGACAACTTGCCGGCGGGCCTGTTGCCCGAGTTGGCCGAACGCGCGCTGATCCATACCGAGCTGGCGCAACCGCTGGTGGCGGTATCGATTGACGCCCGCAACCTGCCCAGCCACCTCACGCGATTCCCGGAATTGCTTGAAGAGGTACGCGCCAAGCATATCCATTGCGACGTGCTGTACCTGGATGCCGACGAAGAAACGCTGCTCAAGCGCTTCTCGGAAACCCGTCGCCGCCACCCGCTTAGTAGCTCGAACCGCTCGCTGGCGGAAGCCATCGAGGACGAGACCAAGCTGCTGGGGCCGATCATTGATTTGGCCGACCTCAAGATCAACACCACCAGCCTGAACCTTTACCAACTGCGTGACGCCATCAAGCTGCGCCTGCTGAACCAGCCAGAGCCCGGCACGGCATTCCTGGTTGAATCCTTTGGTTTCAAGCGGGGCATGCCGATAGACGCCGACCTGGTATTTGACGTGCGCTGCCTACCCAACCCTTACTGGAAGCCGGAACTGCGCGATCAGTCAGGGCTGGACCAACCGGTTGCCGAGTACCTGGCGGCTCAACCGGATGTCGAAGATATGTTCCAGGATATCTCCAGCTACCTGCTCAAGTGGCTACCGCGCTTTGCCGCCAGTAACCGGGCTTATGTCACCATCGCTATCGGCTGTACCGGCGGGCACCACCGCTCCGTCTACCTGACCGAGCGCCTGGGCCAGGTCTTGCAGAAAACCCTCAAGAATGTCCAGGTTCGCCACCGCGACCTTAGCTGAAAGGAACACCTTCGCGATGCCCGCTCTGGAAATTGAAATCATCAACAAACTGGGCTTGCACGCCCGCGCGTCGGCCAAATTTGTCGGGGTTGCGGGCAAGTATCCTTGCCAGGTCCGGGCCGGACGTACGCCAGAATCCATGGTCGACGGCAAAAGCATCATGGCGATGATGATGCTGGCTGCCGGCAAAGGCACCACGATTCATCTGAAGACCGAAGGTGAGCAGGAACAGGAAGCGCTGGATGCGCTGGTGAAGTTGATCAACAACTACTTCGATGAAGGCGAATAGCCCTTTGCCCAACATAAATCCCATGTGTACGGGCTTGTGTGGGAGCTGGCTTGCCTGCGATAGCTGTGGATCAGCCAACATTTTTATCGACTAATACACCGCTATCGCCGACAAGCCAGCGCCTACATTGGTTTTGCGCTAAAAGTCAGCCCAGCGCTGTATCCATCGCCATCATCAGGCAAAACCCGATGCATAGCCCCAGGCTCGCCAGCTTGTCATGGCCATTACGCCGCGACTCGGGAATGACCTCATGAGTCACCACCAATAACATCGCCCCAGCCGCCAGGGCCAGGCCCAGGGGCAACAGCATTTCGGCCAGGCTGACCAGCCAGGCACAGAGCACGGCAAACACCGGTTCCACCAGCCCGGATGCAGCGCCGATCAGGAATGCCTTGACCCGCGACATCCCCGCCCCTGCCAGCACCAATGCAATCACCAGCCCCTCGGGCACATCCTGCAACGCGATACCCATGGCCAGGCTATCGGCATCGGGCATACCGCCACCCGCCGAGACACCTACCGCCATGCCTTCGGGAATGTTGTGGGCAATGATGGCAAACACAAATAGCCAGATGCGCGGTGGGATCACTGGTTTGTCAGGCGTGCCGACCAGCATTTCCGGGCTGGCACCGGAGACCTTGCGGTCCACCAGGAACAAACCGAATGCGCCCAGCATGATGCCAAAACTGATCAACCCGCTGGAGGCCCAGGGCGTCAGCCCCAGGTTTTCGGCAGCAGCGATTCCCGGCACGACCAGCGAAAACGCCGTCGCCGCCAGCATCACCCCGGCGCCAAACCCCAGTAATGTATCGCTGACCGCCAGCGGCATCCGCCGGATCACCAGCACCGGCACCGCACCCAATGCCGTGCCTAGGGCACAGATTGCACCACCTTGCAGGGCGCGCAGGATGCGCGGTTCCAGGTCCAGCCAGGCCAGCCCGTGGGCCACCAGCAATGCAGTTCCCGCCAATAGCAGCAGCGAGCCAAACGCATAGCGGAACATTCGCACGCTGCTGATCGCCAGTGTTTCAGTGCCCATAGTCGGCCTTAGGTCTTGTTATGAGAGGGCATTAAGCCAGTGCAGCCTGGTAGCGCTCAGCGACTTCCGGCCAGTTGATAACACTGTAGAAGGCGTTGATGTACTCAGGGCGACGGTTTTGATAGAGCAGATAGTAGGCGTGCTCCCAGACGTCCAGGCCGAGGATCGGCGTATTGCCGTTCATCAATGGGCTGTCCTGGTTGCCACTGCTTTCGACGACAAGGGTCTTTTGCGGGGTGACGCTCAGCCAGGCCCAACCACTGCCAAAGCGAGTCAGCGCGGCCTTGGTGAATGCATCCTTGAATGCGTCAAAACCACCCAGCTGCGCGTCAATCGCCTGACCCAGGGCGCCCTCGGGCTTACCACCACCCTTGGGCGACATGACCGCCCAGAACAACGAATGGTTGGCATGCCCACCGCCTTGGTTGATCACTGCCGCACGCAGTTTTTCCGGTAGTTGCTGGACGCTGGAGACCAGTTTTTCTACCGGCCAGCCTGCAAACTCGGTGCCTTCGACGGCAGCATTGAGGTTATTGATATAGGTCTGGTGGTGCTTGGTGTAGTGGATTTCCATGGTTTGCGCATCGATATGCGGCTCCAGGGCATCGTAGGCGTAGGGCAAGGCAGGCAAGGTGTAGGACATATCAATGTGCTCCATAAAAAGGGCTGTTGCGGGTCGGCGTATCCGTCTGCGCCGTATTGCTGCCCAGCAAGCGATGGGTACGGGGGTACTCGCCGTGATCGCTGATGAAATTCAACAGTTCGACGTAGGTCTTGCTGCTCTGGCGCAAGGCCGCCTCGCGCAAGGCTTGAGGCAGCCGGGTGTCCTGCATCGTCTGCAGCAAGCGCTGGTGAATGGCGCAGAGGTATTCGGCGCTTTCCTCAGGCTGATTCAGGCGCAGGTGCAGGTCCGCCAGGTTGTGGTGGGAAATAACGCAAGCTGCCACAGCCTCGTCGGCATCACCCCAGCGCTCAAACAACACTTGGGCCAGGGCCAGGGCCTGCAGGTAATGCTCGCGGGCATCCACCAGTTCGCCCTGCATAAAGCAGCGATTGGCCCGTTCGATCGTGCGTTTCCAGTGCTCCATGGTGAGCCTCCAAAGCAGGGTCGGTAATTACACGCCACCCGCCGTGAGCTTTTCCGGGTCCAGCAGGACTTCCAGTTGGCTGCGCGGCAAGTCGGTGTGCTCGAGCGCCACATCAATCACCGGCCGGCCTTGTTGGTAGGCTTTCTTGGCGATTTCAGCGGCCTTTTGGTAACCAATGATCGGGTTGAGTGCAGTGACCAGGATCGGGTTGCGCGACAGCGCTTCCTTGAGCTTGGGTTCGTTGACCTTGAAGCTGGCGATGGCCTTGTCCGCCAGCAGGCGGCTGGAGTTGGCCAGCAACTCCAGGCTGCCGAGCAGGCTCTGGGCGATGATCGGCAGCATCACGTTGAGTTCGAAGTTGCCGGACTGGCCTGCGATGGTGATTACGCTGTCATTGCCGATAACCTGCGCTGCAACCATCGCGGTGGCCTCCGGGATCACCGGGTTGACCTTGCCGGGCATGATCGACGACCCCGGCTGCAGGCCTTCGAGCTCGATTTCACCAAGGCCTGCCAGTGGGCCGGAGTTCATCCAGCGCAGGTCGTTGGCGATTTTCATCAGTGTTACGGCAATGGCTTTGAGTTGGCCGGAAACGGCAACGGCAGTGTCCTGGGAGCCAATCAAGGCGAACAGGTTCTTGCCCGGTGTGAACTGCACCTGGGTCAGACGGCTCAGTTGCTGGCTGAAACGTGCAGCGAATTCTGGGTGTGCATTGATCCCGGTCCCAACCGCGGTGCCGCCCTGAGCCAGGGCTTGCAGACTTGGCAACAGGCCTTGCAGGTGACCGATATTGGCCTTGAGTTGCTGCGCCCAACCCTCCAGGACCTGGCTCATGCGCACCGGCATGGCATCCATGAGGTGCGTACGCCCGGTCTTGATGAACGGATGGACTTCAACCGCCTTGCGCTCGATCACTTCAACCAAGTGCAGCAACGCCGGCAAAGTCTGCTCATGCAGCACCAGCGCGGCGCTGACATGGATGGTGGTCGGGATGATGTCGTTGCTGCTCTGCCCGCAGTTGACGTGGTCGTTCGGGTTGACCGCCTCGCCCAGCAGGCGGCTGGCCAGGGTCGCGATCACTTCGTTGGCGTTCATGTTGGAACTGGTGCCGGAACCGGTTTGGAAAATATCCACCGGGAAATGCTGCATGAAGTCGCCTCCCAGCAAGCCCTGGGCGGCCTCGACGATGGCTTTGCCCTGGCCTTCGCTGATCTGCTTGAGGTCGACATTGGCCTTGGCAGCCGCAGCCTTGGCCAGGATCAGGGCGCGAATGAACTGGGTCGGCATGCGTTGGTGGCTGATCGGGAAGTTGTTCACCGCACGCTGAGTCTGGGCGCCATACAAAGCTTCTGCGGGTACTTGCAACTCGCCCATGCTGTCGCGTTCGATACGGGTATTACTCATCGGAAGATCCTTGCACCAAGTCGGAGTGAGAAATAGACGGCAACAATTCACAGGTCGCCAATTGCCAGGCAAAGGTCTGCCAGCGCTTGAGGCGGCAGGCACAGTGAGAGAGGTTTTCCAGGTCGCGTAGCGGGCGCCAGGCCTGGTCCAGGCACGTGGACCGCCAATGCCAGGGCAAGGCGATATCGGTGGCGGTATCGATCAACAGGCGAAACGAGGTCTCAGCGATGGTCCACGGGTGCGTGGCCGTGCAGCAGGCCAGATAACGCCCTTCGTTTAGGTAATGTTCGATCAGGCGTGGCTCGTCAGGGTTGAGCCCACAGCGAATCTGGCGACTCATCCAGCGCCAGCTTTCCAGGTAGGGATCCTCGTGCAGGACAGAACTCATGATCCAAGCTCACTCGATAATGATATTTATTATTAAATGATATTGAGAATCAAAACAAGCCATTGAACTTATAGCTTTGTCGGCCTTGTGAGATTCCAGGCAAAAAAAAGCGCCACCCTTGGGGTGGCGCTGCTGTGTAAGGAATAGTGTTTAGCTGCCGGCAACGGTCATCCGTTCGATCAGCACCGAACCGGTGCGGATATTGCTGCGCAGTTCCAGATCGTTACCCACGGCGACGATCTGCTTGAACATATCGCGCATATTGCCGGCGATGGTCACTTCCTGGACGGCGAACTGGATTTCACCATTCTCCACCCAGAAACCCGCCGCGCCTCGGGAATAATCACCCGTCACCATGTTCAAGCCGTGCCCCATCAACTCGGTCACCAGCAAGCCACGACCCATGCGCCGCAGCAGCGCCGCCTGGTCTTCATCGCCATGGGTCACGAACAGGTTGTGAACGCCACCGGAGTTCGCGGTACTGGGCAAACCAAGCTTGCGCCCGGCGTAGGTGCCGAGCACGTAGGACACCAGCTCACCATTTTCGACAAACGGCTTGGCGTAGGTCGCCAGGCCATCACCATCAAAGGCCGAGCTACCCATGGCGCGCATCAGGTGCGGACGTTCATCCAGGGTCAGCCACTCAGGAAACAACTTCTGCCCCATCGCCCCCTCAAGGAACGACGACTTGCGGTACAGGTTCCCCCCGGAAATCGCCCCCAGGAAGCTACCGAACAGACCGCCGGCCAACTCCGCCGAAAACAGCACCGGCACTTCGCAAGTCGGCACCGGGCGCGCGCCCAGGCGGCTCGCGGCCCGTTGCGCAGCGCGCTGGCCAATGCTCACCGGATCCGCCAGCAACTCACCCTGGCGGCTTACGTCATACCAGTAGTCACGCTGCATCTGGCCATCGGCCTCGGCGATCATCACGCAGCTCAAGCTATGGCGTGTCGACGCATAGCCGCCGATAAAGCCATGACTGTTGCCATACACACGGCAACCCTGATGAGTGCTCAGGGTAGTGCCATCGGCATTCTTGATCCGGCTATCGGTATCGAATGCCGCAGCTTCGCAGGCCAGGGCCTTTTCGATGGCCTGCTCGGGAGTGATATCCCAGGCGTGATACAGATCGAAATCTTTCAGGTCGCGCGCCATCAAGGCCGCATCCGCCAAACCGGACGCCTCGTCTTCGGAGGTGTGCTTGGCAATTGCCAGGGCGGCAGCAACGGTTTCGCGAATGGCTTCCGGACCGCTGGCCGAGGTACTGGCCGACCCCTTGCGCTGCCCTACATACAAGGTGATGCCAAAACCCTGGTCACGGTTGAACTCAACGGTTTCCACTTCCCGCTGGCGCACCGAAGTCGACAAGCCCTGCTCCAGCGACACCGCCACTTCACAGGCACTGGCACCCTGGCGCTTGGCCTCGGCAATGATCTGCTCAACTTGTTCCTGCAGTGCCGGTAACGCTTGTGGACCGACGCTTTGGGCTGCACTCATGGTTTTCTCCACTCAAATTCTGCTTTCGGTTAAGGCCATCGAGCGACCGGGCCGGACAAGCGGCCCCCGACTGGTTATCATGGCGGCGTTTCTTTGCGGACTGCCACCATGGTTGATTCTTACGACGACTCCCTCGATGGGGAGAAAAGCAAAACCCAGGTCAAACGCGAGCTGCATGCTCTGGTTGATCTCGGCGAGCGCCTTACAACACTCAAGCCGGACTTGATTGCCAAACTGCCATTGACCGACGAAATGCGCCGGGCCCTGGCAGATGCACCCAAGCACACCGCGAACATCGCGCGTAAACGGCACATCATGTTTATCGGCAAGCTGATGCGCGACCAGGACACTGACGCCATTCTGACTTTGCTCGACCAACTCGATGCTTCCACCCGCCAGTACAACGAACGCTTCCATAACCTGGAGCGTTGGCGCGACCGCCTGATCGGCGGTGACGACGCTGTATTGGAGAAGTTCGTCCTGGACTATCCGGATGCCGACCGCCAGCAACTGCGCTCCCTGATCCGTCAGGCCCAGCACGAACTGGCACAGAACAAGGCGCCGGCCACCAGCCGTAAAATCTTCAAGTACATCCGTGAGCTGGACGAGACTCAACGCGGCCTGCGCTGATCCTCTTCCCCGGGTGGCGGTCTTCGCCACCCGAAGCTCCACGCCTTACGATCCCGTGCCACCCACGGTGATCGCATCAATTTTCAGGGTTGGCTGGCCGACACCGACCGGCACCGACTGCCCATCCTTGCCACACATCCCTACACCACTGTCCAACGCCAGGTCGTTACCGACCATCGACACCTTGCTCATGGCCTCCGGGCCGTTGCCAATCAAGGTTGCGCCCTTGACCGGTGCGGTAATCTTGCCGTCCTCGATCAAATAGGCTTCGCTGGTAGAGAACACGAACTTGCCGCTGGTGATATCCACCTGGCCGCCACCCAGGTTGGCGCAATAGATCCCGCGTTTGACCGAGGCAATGATCTCTGCCGGGTCGCTTTCGCCCGCCAGCATGTAGGTATTGGTCATGCGCGGCATCGGCAAATGCGCGTAGGACTCACGCCGACCGTTGCCGGTGCGCGCCACGCCCATCAGGCGCGCGTTGAGCTTGTCTTGCATATAACCCTTGAGCACGCCGTTTTCGATCAGCGTGGTGCACTCGGTGGGCGTGCCTTCATCGTCGACGCTCAGGGAGCCACGACGACCGGCCAATGTGCCGTCATCAACGATGGTGCAGAGCTTCGAGGCGACCATTTCGCCCATGCGCCCGCTATAGGCGGAACTGCCCTTGCGGTTGAAATCGCCTTCCAGGCCGTGCCCCACCGCTTCATGCAGCAATACACCGGACCAGCCCGAACCCAGCACCACCGGCAGCGTACCGGCCGGCGCCGGGATGGCTTCCAGGTTGACCAGCGCCTGGCGCAACGCCTCGCGGGCATAGCCCATGGCTCGGTCTTCGGTGAGGAAATAGCGATAATCCGTACGCCCGCCGCCGCCATGGCCGCCACGCTCGCGACGGCCGTTCTGCTCGACGATCACACTGACATTGAAGCGCACCAACGGCCGCACATCCGCCGCCAGGCTGCCATCGGTGGACGCCACCAGGATGCGCTCCCAGACACCGGCCATGCTCACACTCACCTGCTGGATACGCGGGTCGAGGGCACGGGTTGCGGCATCTACACGCTTGAGCAGCTCGACCTTTTCGGCCCGGCTGATCACTTCCAGCGGGTTGTCCGGGCCGTACAACTGGGTCACGTCCTGGGTACTGAACGCCTGCACGGTACCGTTCTGGCCGGCACGGGAAATTGAGCGCGCCGCACGAGCTGCCAGGCCCAGGGCTTCCAGGGTGATGGCATTGCTATAGGCAAAGCCGGTCTTCTCACCGGACTGCGCACGCACCCCAACCCCTTGGTCCAGGTTGAAACTGCCGTCCTTGACGATCCCATCTTCCAGGGACCATGACTCGGAGATCTGCCCCTGGAAATACAGGTCGGCGGCATCGATGCCAGGCCCGGCCAGGTCGCCCAGTACGGTTTGCAGACTTTCGATGGTCACGCCACCGGGCGCCAGGAGGTGTTCACTGACTGAGGACAACAACTCGCTCATAGGTTCGGCCTTAAATTCATCGTTCTGAAGCAGGTCGCTGTGCGCCCTGCGAGAAAAAGCGCCGGTGGCCTGCCACCGGCATGCGCGCCCGTATCGACGCTTGTTCGCTACTATCACGTTCGGCCAACAACACCGCTTCGCCTTGATCCTGTTGTGCCAACACTCGCCCCCACGGATCAACAATCGCCCCGTGGCCATAGGTTTCCCGCGGCCCCGGATGCACGCCACCCTGTGCGGCCGCCAGCAGGTAACACTGGGTTTCGATGGCCCGCGCACGGATCAACACATCCCAGTGCGCCGCGCCCGTTACCGCCGTAAAAGCCGAGGGTGCGGTAATCAATTCGGCACCCGCAGCACGTAATTCGCTGTATAGCTCCGGGAAGCGCAGGTCATAACAGACCGTCAACCCCAGGCGCCCGACCGGCGTATCGGCCACCACCACTTGGTTGCCGTAAGCATAGTCGTCGGATTCACGATAACGACCGCGCGCGTCAGCCACATCCACGTCAAACAGGTGCAGCTTGTCGTAGCGGGCGACGATCTGACCCTGCGCGTCGATCAACAACGAGCAGGCATTGGACTTGGCATCGGGGTGATCCAATGAAGGCAACGGCAATGTGCCGGCCACTATCCATAAGTTGAGGTCACGGGCGGCCAGTTTCAACCAGGGCAGGATCGGCCCATCGCCCAAGGCTTCGGCGCGGCCGATGGCGGCCACATCGCGCCGGCCCATGGCGGCGAAGTTTTCCGGCAGGACCGCCAGTTGCGCGCCCCCTGCCGCCGCCTGCTCCAACAAGCGCCTGGCCTGGGCCAGGTTGGCCAGGACATCGCTCTGGCTGACCATCTGGATTACCGCAAAGGACATGGGCCGACACTCCATAAAAAGCATGGGGCCATGCTACTCCACAGGCGCTTATTGTGGTTTTTCAAATGGCTTGTCGAAGGTGATTTTTGGATCTTTCCATGGCCCTTCCACCTTGTACTGGACGCTGGCAAAACGCGAAACCCGATCACCGATCAACTTGTCGATCAAAAACAACGCGCCACCAATGGCCGGCGCGCCGACGATCAATGCGGCGATAGGCAGGTTGTTGGTCACCGGCAAGGTCACCAGTAACTTGGCATCGACGCGATCAGCCACCAGGTCCAGGGTACCGTTGAGTTCCAGGTTGCTCGACGGCCCCGTGAGGATTATCGGCTCGCGGGTCACAAACACACCATTGCTGGCAGCCAGCAGGCCCTTGACCCGGTCATAGCTCAGGCCCTTGCCAAGCAAATCCGAGAAGTCCAGGCGCAAACGCCGGCCAATGGAGTTGAAGTTCAGCAGGCCAAACACCCGCAACGCCTGGGCACCGCCCTCGACCTCGACAAACTGGCCCTTGCGGAACGACGCATCCAGGCTGCCGGAAAAACGCTTGGGCCCGACCCACGCAGGCGAACCCGGCCAGCGCCCGTCTACATCCAGATGAAAATCCTGGCTGGTCACGGTGGGCGCAAAGCCCCAGCCCTTGAGCACATCGGCGATATTCTTGCCATCCAGGCGCCCCTTGTACCAGCTGTTGCTGGCGCCAGGAGCCCCTTCCCAACCACCAGCGCCCTTGAGCTGCATGCCCTTGAGACCCAGGTCGAGGTTGTTGAAGGCCATGCCCTTGGCTGTCGGACGCACCTTCAAGGACCAGGCGCCGATCAGGTCGGGGCCCTGGAACAACTGGGCAATGGCGATATCCAGCGCGGGAATATCCTTGGGATCGATGCCGGCCAGGGGATCAGGCGCGTTTTCATCGGCCTGTACCGTAGGGTCGACCGCCGGCAGCTTCACATACTGCAGGTTGATGGCAATGGGCGCGCCCTTGGCATCTGGCAGGCCAACAGTGCCCTTGGCCTGCTGGCTGTCGAGCTGCAAGCCCCAGGCGGCGGGCTTGCGATCCAGTTTCAGGGTGACCTGATCGAGTTGGGTCCCAAACCCGGTCAGCTTGCCGATCTTGAAATCGGCACTGCTCAGCAGTTGCTTGGCATTGCCGCCCGGATCATTGCCGGCGTAGCGCTCCACCAACTTCTTCCAGGGATCGATATCCAGTTCCGACAGCACCCCGCGAATCCGCAGGCCCTTGCCACCGGGCAACAAGGCATCGCCATCACCGAGGAACAGCTCGCCCCGGCCCTGGGTAAAGTTGTCCGCCGGGGCTGCAAAGGTAAAGTTCGCCAACTCGCCGTAATCAAACCAGTAACGCCGCTCCGCGCCTTGCAAAGTCATGCGGAACACACTGTCACGCCCCTGGCTGGCGGGCATGCCAAATGGCGCAGGCAAGTCCACCGCCACGCCCTTGAGGTTGGAGCTGACCCGCAACTGGCTGTCGGCGCCATCCAGGTCAAGCTGCAGTTGATACGGGATATCCCCGGATACCGGCAGCGGCTGGCTGACTTTCAGCCAGTCGGTAAGGCGCTTGACCGTTACCTGGCCCTTGGCGGTGACCCGAGTGCTGAGATTGCCCGGCTTGCCCCCAGGCGCAATCTGCGCCGTGATCGGCCGGTCGAAGGCTTGGGCGCTGATGTTCTGGCCACTCAGGCCCTTGGCGCTGTCGAAGCGGAACTCGCCCTTGAGCTGGTTCAGGTCCAGGGTCGGCTCGGCCAGTTGCAGGCGCGCCTTGTCGGTCTTGAAGTCCACTACAATTTTCGGCTCGGTACCCTTCGCCAGGGGAATATCCAGGTCCAGGGAACCCTGTAGGTCGCCCTCGCCTTTCCAGCCGGCAAACGTCGACGCCGTGCCGATGGGTGCGTCCTGAAGGATCTTCAGGCCGTCCCCCAGACCGCCGGCAAAACCGCCCGTCAGCAGCAAATGGCTGTCATGGCCAGGCAGCGCATGGGGAATGTTGACGTAGATATCCTTGACCTTGGTATCGAGCAGTTGCCCCTTGCTGGCCAGGATGCGCACGCCGGTCTCTTCGACGAACACTTCACCGGCCACCTTGCTGACATGGGGCCAGCCCGGCTGGAACGCCAGCTCGGCGTCATGCACCTTGAAGAACAGGCTGATATTGCGCGCCGCCGTCACCGCATCGTGGTTCAGCGAGCCTTGGTACTGGAAGAAACCTTCATCGACCGCGCCCTTGAGAATCGCAGTACGCAGCCACTCATCCAGGGCCGGGCTCAACACAGCCGGCAAGTATTTGGAAGTAAAACGCCCATCGCCATCGACCATGCCGACCCGCAGGTCCATGTAGTCTTCCTGGCTATGATCGAAATGCAGGCGAATCAGGAAATCCGCCGCGACCTTGCCCTCTTCCCCGAGCACCTTGATATACGGCGCGATCAGGGTGAAGCCTTGCTTATCCAGCTTCCACGTCAGGCGTGCATTGGCCTGGATGTACTGCCAGGGCTTGGCGAAAATCGGGTCCAGGTGCAGGACGAAATCCTTGCTGTCCATGCGCAACTCGCCCTGGCCCAGGTCGCCACTGATGCTGCCGGATACATTGCGGGCCGCCGGCGCGCCGAAATAGGCGTCAAAGCCTACGCGCTCGAGGTTGGCAGCGAAGCTGACGCGCTGGTCGCCGGCCTCCTGCGGGCGATAATCGACCCGCACATTGCGCAGTACGCCCGTGGCCTTCAACGCTTCTACGGTCTTGGCAAAACCTTCCGGCAATGGCGCCAGGGCGTTGAGCAAAGGGGTAATCGGCGCCAGGTCCAAGCGGTCGGCCTGCAGGTTCCAGGTCTCCTGTGCCTTGTCGGTAGCCAGGGTTTGCTGCAATTGCAGGTGCGACTCCCAACGGGTGTCGCCCAGGTTCATGGCCAACGAGTCGAAGACCACCTTCAGGCCACTGTCACTGCGCTGCAGGTAGGCCGTCAGCCCCAGATTCTGGATGCTCGTGGATTTGCGCTGGGCATAACGAACCTTCACCTGCGGCGCATTGAGCCGCGCGGCCGCGCTTTGCAGCGTGCCATTGGCCCAGGTCAGCCAGAATTCACCACCAGCTTTCAACTCGCTGAGCTTCCAGTCCCGGGTCAACTTCGCCGGAACCCATTGCGCCCAATTGCTCTGGGGCAGGCTCAGGTAAGCCTGGACCTCACCGTCGCGCCACTGGCTGGCACGGATCCGCGTGCGCAGGCTCAGGGCCAGCGGTTGCCCGTCGGGCAAGGTCAGGCGGGCATCCAGGCGCTGGCGAGTGGCACCGGTTTGCAGGCTCAAGCCCACGTAGGTCAAGGTCAGCGGCGCTTGGTCGAACGGCTGCAAGGTAACCTGGCTGTCCAGCAGCGAGACCTTCGCCACCGCTTGCATGCGCTTGAGCAGTTGCTCCGGGTCCAGGGGTTGGTCGTCCTGTACCGGCAGGCCTTGCAATGCCCAATGCCCGTCCTGGTCCTCCTTGACGCTGAGCTGCAAGCCGCTGACTTCCAGATGGGCGATGCGCACATCCCACGCCAGCAGGCTGGCCCAGAGATCGGGCACCACTTGCACCTGGTCCAGGCGCAGGGCGCTAGGGCCTTCGCCGACCATCACATCATGGGCGAGCAATACCGGGGCAAAGCCGCTCCAGCGCCCTTCCAGGCTGCCGATGCTCAGTGGCATGTCGACCGCCGCCTGTGCCTTGGCCTCGACTTCGCCGCGGTACTCCGCGACCAATGGCGTCAATTCACGGCCCAGGCTGACGTAGACCGCCGCCAGGACCAACAGCAATGCACACAGGCCAAGGCCCCAACGGGTCAGTGCGGCAAAAAAGCGTTGCAGACGCTCCATGTCAGGCGACCCTCAAGGTAATAGTCGGACGGCAGCTCAAGGTTTGCCGGTCTCGTTGAAAAGGACTGATGCGGATCAGAGCAGCACCACGTCGTATTGTTCCTGGGAATACATGGTTTCGACCTGGAAACGGATGGTGCGGCCAATAAACCCCTCCAACTCCGCAACGTTGCCCGACTCTTCGTCCAGCAATCGGTCCACCACCTTCTGGTTGGCCAAAACTCTGTAACCCTCGGCCTGGTAAGCGCGCGCCTCCCGTAGGATTTCCCGGAAAATCTCGTAGCAAACCGTTTCCGGGGTCTTCAACTTGCCGCGCCCCTGGCAACTGCTGCACGGCTCGCACAGCACTTGCTCAAGGCTTTCGCGAGTACGCTTGCGGGTCATCTGCACCAGGCCCAACTCGGTGATACCGATGATGTTGGTCTTGGCGTGATCGCGCTCCAGCTGCTTCTCAAGGGTGCGCAACACCTGGCGCTGGTGCTCTTCATCTTCCATGTCGATGAAGTCGATGATGATGATCCCGCCCAGGTTACGCAGGCGCAGTTGGCGGGCAATGGCAGTGGCGGCTTCGAGGTTGGTCTTGAAGATGGTTTCTTCAAGGTTGCGATGGCCAACGAAGGCGCCGGTGTTCACGTCAATGGTGCTCATGGCTTCCGCCGGGTCCACCACCAGGTAGCCGCCGGACTTGAGCGGCACCTTGCGTTCCAGGGCCTTCTGGATTTCGTCCTCGACGCCATACAGGTCAAAAATCGGCCGCTCGCCGGGATAGTGTTCAAGGCGGTCGGCGATTTCCGGCATCAGTTCGGCGACAAATTGCGTGGTTCGTTGGAAAGTTTCCCGCGAATCGATGCGAATTTTCTCGATCTTCGGGCTGACCAGATCACGCAGGGTACGCAGGGCCAGGCCCAGGTCCTCATAGATGACGCTCGGCGCGCCGATGGTCTTGATCTGGGCAGCGATCTGATCCCACAGGCGCCGCAGGTAGCGGATGTCCATGAGGATCTCGTCGGCACCGGCGCCCTCGGCGGCGGTGCGCAGGATAAAGCCGCCCGCTTCCTTGATGCCTTCGGCCGCCACGCAATCGCTGACGACCTTTTTCAGACGCTCACGCTCACCTTCGTCTTCGATTTTCAGGGAAATGCCGACATGGGCGGTGCGTGGCATGTACACCAGGTAGCGCGATGGAATCGATAGTTGCGTGGTCAGGCGCGCGCCCTTGGAGCCGATCGGGTCTTTGGTGACTTGCACCACCAGGCTCTGCCCTTCATGCACGAGGGCGCTGATGCTCTCGACCGCCGGACCTTCGCGCAGGGAAATTTCCGAGGCATGGATAAACGCAGCACGGTCCAGGCCGATATCCACAAAAGCCGCCTGCATGCCCGGCAATACCCGCACGACCTTGCCTTTATAGATATTGCCAACGATCCCGCGCTTCTGGGTGCGCTCGACGTGCACTTCCTGCAAAACACCGTTTTCTACCACCGCCACGCGCGATTCCATCGGCGTGATATTGATCAGAATCTCTTCACTCATGGCTGGGTCTCGTTCAGGCGTTTTCACAATAGTGGCCGATCGCTTAAATGTGGCGCTGGAGTAACGCGTTCAGCGCACGGAAAGGTGTTGCCAACAGGGTATGCCGAAATGGCCCAGCAGTTCTGCTGTTTCGCAGACCGGCAGACCAACGACTGCGGAGTAACTGCCATTGAGGCCGGCGACGAATACTGCCGCCAACCCTTGGATAGCATAGCCGCCCGCCTTGTCCTGGGGTTCCCCGCTGTGCCAGTAAGTCGTTGCCTCGTGTGTGGAAACCTTGCGAAAGCGCACGCGGCTACTGACCAGGCGCGTTTCGCAGCGCTGGCCGTCGAGCACGGCAATGGCGGTGAGGACTTCGTGTTCACGATCAGAAAGGGCCAGCAACATGGCAAGGGCATCGGCCTGGTCAAGGGGCTTGCCCAGGATCCGCCCATCGAGGATGACGGCGGTATCGGCGCCCAGCACGCAGGCATTCGCGGTATCGGTCAATGTCGCCAGGCCTGCGGCGGCTTTGCCACGGGCCAGGCGTTCGACGTAGGACGCGGGCGATTCGTCGCCCAAGGGGGTTTCATCGATGGCGGCGTTGACCACGGTGAACGGCACGCCGATCTGGGTCAGCAGCTCGCGCCGCCGAGGAGAGCCGGAGGCCAGATAAAGCGCATGCATTGCAGACTCTCCCTGTGGGTTCGATAACCAGGCAGAGCCTCGCGACCCACTCAATTGATTTTATAGCGGCGACGCAGCCCACGCAGGCCGAAACTGATCCATGGCCACAACAGCGCACTGACCAGGGCCGGCAAGACCAGCGCCAAGGTGGGTTGGCGGTTGCCGGTCAAGGCACTGAGCCACAGCTGCACCAGTTGGGCCAGGCCGAAGATCACCAGGATGACCAGGCACTGTTGCCACATCGGGAACATGCGCAAGCGTTGCTGCAACGACAGCACCAGGAAGGTAATCAGCGTAAGAATCAACGCATTCTGCCCGAGCAACGTGCCATACATCACGTCTTCAGCCAGCCCCAGGCACATCGCGGTGACCATACCGACCTTATGCGGCAGGGCCAGGGCCCAGAATGCCAGGAGCAATGCCAGCCATAGCGGGCGCAGGATTTCCATGAATTGCGGCATCGGCGAAACGCTGAGCAGCATACCGATGGCGAAGGTCAACCAGACCATCCAGCCATTGCGTGAATGAGTACCGGCCATTATTGCGCCCCCTGTCGAGTGGTTGCCGGCGTGGGCGCCGCAGCAGGCGCAGTCGCCGCTGGTTTGACTGGCCGAGCAGGTTGGGCCACCGGCTTGGCCGGTGTCGCGGCAGCAGGCGTAGCGGGTACAACCGGTGTCGCCACAGGTGCCGCTGGCTTGGGTACGGTTGCCGGGATGATCGGCGTCGCAGTGCCGTCTTGCTTGTCCTGTGCTTCCTGGGCCTGGGCGGCGTCGTTGGCGCGCTCTTCCGGGGTGCGCGTGTCGCTGAACACCAGCAACAGGTAGCGGCTGCGGTTCAGCGCAGCCGTTGGCACCGCACGCACAATCGCAAAGGGCTGCCCGGAATCGTGGATCACTTCCTTGACCGTCGCCACCGGGTAGCCTGCCGGGAACCGCTGGCCAAGGCCGGAGCTGACCAGCAGGTCGCCTTCCTTGATGTCGGCAGTGTCTGCCACATGCCGCAGTTCCAGGCGCTCCGGATTGCCAGTGCCACTGGCAATCGCCCGCAGGCCGTTGCGGTTGACCTGCACCGGAATGCTATGGGTGGTGTCGGTCAGCAGCAGCACGCGGGAGGTATAGGGCATCAACTCCACCACCTGGCCCATCAGGCCACGGGCATCGAGCACCGGCTGGCCAAGGACCACGCCATCGCGCTCACCTTTATTGATGATGATGCGATGGGTGAAGGGGTTGGGGTCCATGCCGATCAACTCGGCCACTTCGACCTTTTCGTTGACCAGCGCGGAAGAATTGAGCAACTCGCGCAGCCGCACGTTCTGCTCGGTCAGGGCCGCCAGCTTTTGCATGCGCCCCTGCAACAGCAGGTTTTCGGTCTTGAGTTTTTCGTTCTCGGCAACCAGTTCGGTACGGCTGCCAAACTGGCTGGCCACACCTTGCCATAGCCGTTGCGGCAGGTCAGTGATCCAGTAGGACTGCATCAATACCAGCGACATTTGGCTACGCACTGGCTTGAGCAGTGTGAAGCGGGCGTCGACCACCATCAGCGCGACCGATAGCACGACCAGCACCAACAAGCGCACGCCCAATGAGGGGCCTTTAGTGAAGAGCGGTTTAATAGGCCGCTCCTCCCGGGCAGATATTCTCTTTATTCATACGGCATCAAACCGGCCTGGATGCAGATTGAAGAAGATAAACGCCAACAGGCAGCACTGCAAAGTGCTGCCTGTTGGCGAAACATGGCGTAACCAACGATCTTATTCGCTGGAGAGCAGGTCCATGGTGTGTTTATCCATCATTTCCAGTGCACGACCACCGCCACGGGCCACGCAGGTCAGCGGGTCTTCGGCGACGATCACCGGCAGGCCGGTTTCCTGGGCCAGCAACTTGTCGAGGTCGCGCAGCAAGGCGCCACCACCGGTCAGCACCAGGCCACGCTCGGCGATATCGGAAGCCAGTTCCGGCGGCGATTGCTCCAGGGCGCTTTTTACCGCCTGAACGATAGTAGCCAGGGACTCTTGCAGAGCTTCCAGCACTTCATTGGAGTTCAGGGTAAAGGCACGTGGCACGCCTTCGGCCAGGTTGCGACCGCGCACATCGACTTCGCGTACTTCGCCGCCCGGGTAAGCGGTACCAATTTCCTGCTTGATGCGCTCGGCGGTGGATTCGCCGATCAGGCTGCCGTAGTTACGACGCACATAAGTGATGATCGCTTCGTCGAAGCGGTCGCCGCCAACCCGTACGGATTCGGCATACACCACGCCATTGAGGGAGATCAGGGCGATTTCAGTGGTACCACCACCGATATCCACCACCATCGAACCGCGCGCTTCTTCAACCGGCAGGCCGGCACCGATGGCCGCAGCCATTGGTTCTTCGATCAGGAACACTTCGCGGGCACCGGCACCAAGGGCCGATTCACGGATGGCACGACGCTCCACCTGGGTGGATTTGCATGGAACGCAGATCAGCACGCGAGGGCTGGGCTGCAGGAAACTGTTTTCGTGAACCTTGTTGATGAAGTACTGCAGCATCTTCTCGCAGACGCTGAAGTCGGCGATCACGCCGTCTTTCATCGGACGAATGGCGGCAATGTTGCCAGGTGTACGGCCGAGCATGCGCTTGGCCTCGGTGCCCACGGCAACGACACTTTTCTGATTACCATGGGTCCGAATGGCCACAACCGATGGCTCATTCAGGACGATACCGCGCTCGCGCACGTAAATAAGGGTGTTGGCAGTGCCCAGGTCGATGGAAAGATCGCTGGAAAACATGCCACGCAGTTTCTTGAACATGGGAAAGGGACCCTAGGCAACGCGTGGGTAAAAAAGTGCGGCAAACTCTAACAACGACAGGGATTTTGGGCAAGGCGCCAATGTGCTAAATTGGCCGACTTTCTGTGCACCTAACCCCACAATCGCGGCCTTATGACCGTAGAAATGCGGTAGTGTTCCGACAATCTAACACACGGATAGCTTCCGTTCTGTTTTCCACTGGAGAATCCCATGGCGCTTGAACGCTCCGACGTGGAAAAAATCGCTCATCTGGCCTGCCTGGGCCTCAATGAAGCCGATCTTCCACAGACCACCGCAGCCCTGAACAGCATTCTCGGGCTGGTCGACCAGATGCAAGCGGTGAATACCGACGGCATCGAACCCCTGGCCCACCCACTGGAAGCCAGCCAGCGCCTGCGCGCAGACGTCGTGACCGAACGCAATAATCGCGAGGCCTACCAGTCCATCGCACCAGCGGTCGAAAACGGCCTGTACCTGGTTCCGAAAGTCATCGACTAAAGGGAAAGAGCCTGCAATGCATCAATTGACTCTGGCCGAGATCGCCCGCGGTCTCGCCGATAAAAAGTTTTCGTCCGAAGAGCTGACCAAGACCCTCCTGGCGCGCATCGCCGCACTGGATCCGAAGGTCAACAGCTTCATCAGCCTCACCGAGGAGCTGGCCCTGGGCCAGGCCAAGGCCGCCGACGCCCGTCGCGCCAACGGTGAAAGCGGCGCGCTGCTGGGTGCGCCAATCGGTCACAAGGACCTGTTCTGCACCCAGGGCATCCGCACCAGCTGCGGCTCGAAGATGCTCGACAACTTCAAGGCGCCCTACGACGCCACCGTCGTCGCCAAGCTGGCCGAAGCCGGGGCCGTGACCCTGGGCAAGACCAACATGGACGAATTCGCCATGGGCTCGGCCAACGAATCGAGCTACTACGGCGCGGTGAAAAACCCGTGGAACGCGGAGCACGTGCCCGGCGGTTCGTCCGGTGGTTCGGCCGCAGCCGTTGCCGCGCGCTTCCTGCCAGCCGCCACGGCCACTGATACCGGCGGCTCGATCCGCCAGCCCGCTGCCTTCACCAACCTCACCGGCCTGAAACCGACCTACGGTCGCGTTTCCCGCTGGGGCATGATTGCCTACGCGTCCAGCCTCGACCAGGGCGGCCCTCTGGCCCGCACCGCCGAAGACTGCGCAATATTGTTACAAGGCATGGCCGGTTTCGATGCAAAGGACTCCACCAGCATCGATGAGCCGGTGCCGGACTACAGCGCCAGCCTCAACACCTCGCTCAAAGGCCTGCGCATCGGCGTACCGAAAGAGTACTTCAGCGCCGGTCTCGACCCGCGTATCGCCGAACTGGTGCACAACAGCATCAAGGCGCTGGAAAAGCTCGGCGCGGTGATCAAGGAAATCAGCCTGCCGAACAACCAGCACGCGATTCCGGCTTACTACGTGATTGCTCCGGCCGAAGCCTCCTCCAACCTGTCGCGTTTCGACGGCGTGCGCTTTGGCTATCGCTGTGAAGACCCGAAAGACCTCACCGACCTGTACAAGCGCTCCCGTGGCGAAGGTTTCGGCGTGGAAGTACAGCGGCGGATCATGGTCGGGGCCTACGCCTTGTCGGCTGGCTACTACGACGCGTACTACCTCAAGGCGCAAAAAATCCGACGCCTGGTGAAGAACGACTTCATGGCGGCCTTTAATGAAGTCGACGTGATCATCGGCCCAACCACGCCGAACCCGGCCTGGAAACTCGGCGCCAAGAATGGCGACCCGGTGGCCGCGTATCTGGAAGACCTGTACACCATCACCGCCAACCTCGCGGGCTTGCCGGGCTTGTCCATGCCAGCCGGTTTCGTCGATGGCCTGCCGGTGGGCGTGCAGTTGCTTGCCCCGTATTTCCAGGAAGGCCGCTTGCTCAATGTGGCGCACCAGTACCAGTTGAATACTGACTGGCACACTCGCACCCCAACCGGCTTCTGAGGAGAACACTATGCAATGGGAAGTTGTGATCGGGCTGGAGATTCATACCCAGCTTGCCACCCAATCGAAGATTTTCTCCGGTAGCGCCACCACGTTCGGCTCAGAGCCCAACACCCAGGCCAGCCTCGTAGACCTGGGCATGCCTGGCGTATTGCCAGTGCTGAACCAGGAAGCGGTGCGCATGGCGGTGATGTTCGGCCTGGCGATTGACGCCGAAATCGGCCAGCACAACGTGTTCGCGCGCAAGAACTACTTCTATCCGGACCTGCCCAAGGGCTACCAGATCAGCCAGATGGAATTGCCGATCGTCGGCAAGGGCTACCTGGATATCCCCCTGGAAGACGGCACCATCAAGCGTGTTGGCGTGACCCGTGCGCACCTGGAAGAAGATGCCGGCAAGAGCCTGCATGAAGAATTCAATGGCGCCACCGGCATCGACCTGAACCGCGCCGGCACGCCGTTGCTGGAGATCGTGTCCGAGCCGGACATGCGCAGTGCCAAGGAAGCGGTGGCCTACGTCAAGACCATCCACGCACTGGTGCGCTACCTGGGCATTTGCGACGGCAACATGGCCGAAGGCTCCCTGCGTTGCGACTGCAACGTGTCGGTGCGTCCTAAAGGCCAGGTTGAGTACGGCACCCGCTGTGAGATCAAGAACGTCAACTCGTTCCGTTTCATCGAAAAGGCGATCAATACCGAAGTCCGTCGCCAGATCGAGCTGATCGAAGACGGCGGCAAGGTGATCCAGCAGACGCGCCTGTACGACCCGAACAAAGACGAAACCCGCGCCATGCGCAGCAAGGAGGAAGCCAACGACTACCGTTACTTCCCCGATCCGGACCTGTTGCCGGTGGTCATCGAGGATTCATTCCTCAATGACGTGCGCGCCACCCTGCCGGAATTGCCACCGCAAAAACGCGAACGCTTCCAGGCGCAGTTCGGCCTGTCGGTGTATGACGCCAGCGTCCTGGCATCGAGCCGCGAGCAGGCCGACTACTTCGAAAAAGTCGTGAGCATCGCTGGCGACGCCAAGTTGGCGGCCAACTGGGTCATGGTCGAACTGGGTAGCCTGTTGAACAAACAGGGCCTGGAAATCGAGGAAGCCCCGGTCTCGGCCGAACAACTGGGCGGCATGTTGCTGCGCATCAAGGACAACACCATCTCCGGCAAAATCGCCAAGACCGTGTTTGAGGCCATGGCCAGCGGTGAAGGCAACGCCGACGAGATCATCGAGAAGCGCGGCCTCAAGCAAGTCACCGACAGCGGCGCCATATCGGCCGTTCTTGATGAAATGCTCGCAGCCAATGCGGAGCAGGTCGAACAGTACCGTGCGGCCGACGAAGCCAAGCGCGGCAAGATGTTCGGCTTCTTTGTGGGCCAGGCGATGAAGGCCTCCAAAGGCAAGGCCAACCCGCAACAGGTCAACGAATTGCTCAAGAGCAAGCTCGAAGGCTGATAACGGTTGCCGCCCTGTGGGAACCGACTTATGTGGGAGCTGGCTTGCCTGCGATAGCATCACCTCGGTACATCTGAAAAACCGAGGCGCCCGCATCGCAGGCAAGCCAGCTCCTACAGGGGTCGGTTCCCATATCAATTTTGGGGACACCTTGAAAATGAAGCGTCTACTCGGCCTTTGCGCCCTGTTCTCCCTGCTCACCGGCTGCGCCAGCGGCATGATCGACCCCAACGGCTACGACGAAACCGGCACCGCGTCCTACTACGGCGCCAAGCACCATGGCAAGAAGACCGCCAGCGGTGAACCCTTCAACCAACACGCCCTGACCGCCGCCCACCGGCGCCTGCCATTCGGCACGCGGGTCAAGGTCACCAATCTTGCCAGCAACAAAACCGTGGTGGTGCGCATCAATGATCGCGGCCCGCATACCCGTGGGCGGCTGATCGATCTTTCACGCCAGGCCGCCGAGCAGTTGGGTATGCTGCGCAGCGGAACCGCGCGTGTGCGCGTGCAAGCCCTGAGCAACTGACTGACGGAGCCCGGACCATTTTCGGATTAAGCGCCCTTTCGCCCATAAGCCTGATTGAACTGACCAGCGGCCTGCTGCTGCTGATTGCAGGAGCCGAAATGCTGGTACGCGCCGCCGTGCGCCTGGCCGCCAGCCTCAAAGTCCGGCCACTGATCATTGGCTTGAGCATCGTCGCCTTTGGCAGCAGCGCGCCGCAAATCGCCGTCAGCCTGCAGGCCACCCTGGCCGGCAATACCGATATTGCCGTGGGCAGTGTGATTGGCAGCAGCATCTTCAATATCCTCGTCACCCTGGGTCTTTCGGCGCTGATTATTCCCCTGCGCGTCTCGCGGCAACTGGTGCGCCTGGATATCCCGGTGATGATCGGCGCCAGCATGCTGCTGTTTATTCTCGCCAGTGATGAAGCACTGACACCGCTCGACGGCCTGACCTTGCTTGCCGCCCTGCTCGCCTACCTGGGCCTGTTGCTGTACCAGACCCGCCATTCGCGCCGCCCGCGGACCCGCGACACGGTGGTACAGGCGCCGTGGCTGAGCAGTTTGCTGTGGATGATCGGCGGGCTCGTGTTGCTGGTGTTCGCCGGGCATCTGGTGCTGGGCGCAGCGGTGGAAGTGGCCAGCGACCTGGGCCTGTCCGAGCGGGTGATCGGCCTGACCATCGTCGCCGTCAGCACCTCGCTGCCGTGCCTGGCGACCTCGCTGATCGCCGCCCTGCGCGGCGAGCGGGAGATTGCGGTGGGGAACGTGATCGGCAGCAACCTGTTCAACCTGTTGGGGGTTCTGGGTTTTACCGCGCTGGTGGCGCCGCTGCCTTTGTCGGTGTCGCCCAACGCCCTGGATTTTGACCTGCCGGTGATGCTCGGCGTCGTGGTGTTGTGCCTGCCCGTGTTTTACACCGGCTACCGCATCACCCGCGCCGAAGGCTTGCTGCTGCTGGGGCTGTACCTGGCGTATGGGCTGCACGTGGTGTCATTTACCACCGGCATGCCACTGGCCAACAAACTGGAACAACTGATGCTGTATTACGTCCTGCCAGCGCTGGTGGCCTTCCTGTTGTTCACCTCGCTGCGAGCCTGGCACCGCCAACACAAGAGGGAGTCGCAATGACCGAACAAGCGAAATCCGGCGTTGAAATGCGCCGCCAGGTAATGGGCGATGCATTTGTCGACCGCGCCCTGGGCAATGCCACCGAATTCACCCAGCCGTTGCAGGACTTCGTCAACGAACATGCCTGGGGCGGGGTGTGGAACCGTGAAGGCTTGCCGCTGAAGACGCGCAGCCTGATTACCCTCGCTGCGCTGACCGCCTTGAAGTGCCCGCAGGAGCTCAAGGGCCATGTACGCGGTGCGCTGAACAACGGCTGCACTGTTGAAGAAATTCGCGAAGCGCTGCTGCATTGCGCGGTGTATGCCGGCGTGCCGGCGGCGATCGATGCATTTCGGGCGGCGCAAGAAGTGATCGAGGCGTATCAGCCAGCTGAGCAGTGACTGCAAGAGAGCTATCGCGGGCAAGCCCGCTCCCACATTTTGAGTTGTGAACATACTTCAAGTGTAGGAGCGGGCTTGCCCGCGATTGGCCCTGAAGACCACCCCTCATTTCAGATCCAGCCGCCCGCCTGCAGCACAAAGATCCCGATATTGGTGGTCACCGCCGCCATCAATGTGGTGATCACGATAATCGCCGCCGCCAGCTCATGGTTACCCTGGGCCGCACGGGCCATGACAAAACTGGCAGCGGCCGTCGGTGCGCCAAAATACAGGAACAGAATCCCCAACTCCGGCCCCCGGAAGCCATACAGCCAGGCGCCGACGGTCGCCACGAGCGGCAGGCCGATCATCTTCACCAGGCTGGCGCTCAATGCCATGTTGCCGCTTTGGCGCAATGCGGCCAGCGACAGAGTGCCGCCAATGCAGATCAGCGCCAGGGGCAGCGTCATATCGGCCAGGTACCGCCCGGAGGTTTCCAGCCAATTGGGCAAGCCAATCTGGAAATAGGCAAACGGTGTCGCAGCAATCACACTGAGGATCAGCGGGTTGGCCAGTACGCTCTTGCAGATACTCCACGGGTCAGACTTAATCACTGGGCTGTAGACCGCCAACACAATGGTCGACAGGGTGTTGTAGAACAGGATCACCAACCCCGCGAGGATCGCCCCGAGGGAAATGCCGTAGTCCCCATACATGCTGGCCGCCAGTGCCAGGCCGATCACCCCGTTGTTACCGCGAAATGCCCCTTGGGTATAGATACCCCGGTCCTCACGCGGGCAGCGAAAAATCGCCCAGCCCCAGGCCAGAGCAAAGCCGACCAGCGTGGCGACAGAGAAATAGATCAGCAGTTCTGGCTTGAGCGCCGAATGCAGGTCGGCGTGCAGAATCCCCAGAAACAGCAACGCCGGCATGGTGACGTTGAACACCAGGGACGATGCGGTGTGGATAAAGTTGTCGTTGATCCAATTGATGCGCTTGAGCAGGACGCCCAGAAACAACATGGCAAATACCGGCGCGGTGATTGTCAGGGTTTGCAGGAATATAGCCAGCATGCTGGGGAGAACCTTGGGTGAGCTTCGGTAGGTGGCTAATGATAAGCCAAACAGCCCAGCGCCGCCTGACAGACCGCTTTCGCGAGCAAGCGCTCTCCCACATTTTTGTCCGTGCTCCTAAAGGAATGTGTGAAGCGGGCTTGCTCGCGAATACAGGCAACTCGGTCTCAGGTAATAGGCGCCGGGTTGAACAAGGTGATGTCATTGTGCAGCTTGTGCTGCTCGGCCCAGGTCTGCTTTTTGCCGCTGGCCACGTCCAGGTAGAAGTGGAACAACTCCCACCCCAACTCCTCGATGGTCGCACGCCCAGTCGCGATCCTTCCGGCATCGATATCGATCAGGTCTGGCCAACGCTGCGCCAACTCCGTACGGGTCGAAACCTTCACCACGGGGGCCATCGCCAACCCATAGGGCGTGCCCCGCCCCGTGGTGAACACATGCAGGTTCATCCCCGCCGCCAGTTGCAAGGTGCCACAGACAAAATCGCTGGCCGGCGTCGCGCAAAAGATCAGGCCTTTGCCCTTGAACCGCTCACCCGGCCCGAGCACACCATTGATCGCGCTGCTACCGGACTTGACGATGGAGCCCAGGGACTTCTCGACAATGTTCGACAGGCCGCCCTTCTTGTTGCCCGGCGTGGTGTTGGCGCTGCGATCGGCCTCGCCCTTGGCCAGGTAGCGGTCGTACCAGTCCATTTCCCGCACCAGTTCGCGGGCGACTTCCTGGTTTTCGGCGCGGGAAGTCAGCAGGTAAATGGCGTCGCGCACTTCAGTCACTTCGGAAAACATCACCGTCGCCCCGGCCCGCAGCAACAGGTCCGAGGCGTAGCCCAGCGCCGGGTTGGCGGTGATCCCGGAAAACGCGTCGCTCCCCCCACATTGCATGCCGAGGATCAGTTGCGCAGCCGGTACCGTTTCCCGCCGGCGCAGGTCGAGTTTTTTCAGGCGGGTTTCGGCCAGTTCCATGATCTGTTCGATCATTTCGGTAAAACCGTGGCTGGCGTCCTGTAGGCGATACAGCCACGGTTCACTGAGGTCCACCGAGCTGTCGTTGTCGTGCATCACCTGCCCGGCCTGCAACTTCTCGCAGCCCAGGCTGATCACCAGCGCTTCGCCACCCAGGTTCGGGTTGCGCGCCAGATTGCGCACGGTGCGGATCGGGATATAGGCGTCGGTGGCGGTGATGGCCACGCCGCAACCATAGCTGTGGGTCAGTGCCACCACGTCATCGACATGCGGGTACTTGGGCAGCAACTCGTCCTTGATGCGCTTGACCGCATGGTCCAGCACGCCGGTCACGCACTGCACAGTGGTGGTGATGCCAAGGATATTGCGCGTGCCCACGGTGCCATCCGCATTGCGATAGCCCTCGAAGGTGAAACCTTCCAAGGGCGCCTGGGCGTCGGGCACTTCGGTGGACAGCGGCAAGCTGTCCAGCGGCGGCGCGGTGGGCATACGCAGTTGGTCTTCCTGGACCCAACTGCCGCGCGGTATCGGCTGCAAGGCGTAACCGATAGTTTGGCCATAGCGAATGATCTGACCGCCTTGGGGGATATCTTCCAGAGTCACCTTGTGGCTCTGGGGAATGAACTCCACGGTCACCAGGCCGTCCGGGAACTCGGTCCCGGCCGGCACGCCTTGGTCGTTGACCACAATCACTACATTGTCGCGCTCGTGCAAACGGATGGAGCGCGGCGAGTCGGCATGTTCAATCAACTGCATCACACGGCCCCTTCAGGATTGCGCTTGGGAAAGGTTAGTCAACTCAGGGCCTTTGCTCGGCGGCTCATTGAGCACCACACGCTTGATCGGGCCGACAATCACCAGGTAACTGAATACTGCTACCAGCGCATTGGCGCCGACGAACACCAGGGCCCACTTGAACGAACCGGTGGTGCTGATGATGTAGCCAATCACGATTGGCGTGGTGATGGAAGCCAGGTTGCCAAACGTGTTGAACAGGCCGCCGCTGAGGCCGGCGATTTGTTTTGGCGAGGTGTCAGACACAACCGCCCACCCCAGTGCGCCAACGCCTTTGCCGAAGAAGGCCAGGGCCATGAAGCCAACGACCATCCATTCCACATCCACGTAGTTGCAGGCAATGATGCTGCTGGAAACCAGCAAGCCAGCAATGATCGGTGCCTTGCGCGCGAAAGTCAGGGAATGGCCCTTGCGCAACAGGTAGTCGGAAATCACCCCGCCCAGCACGCCGCCGATAAAGCCGCAGATCGCCGGGAGCGACGCGATGAAGCCGGCCTTGAGGATGGTCATGCCACGGTCTTGCACCAGGTACACCGGGAACCAGGTCAGGAAGAAGTAGGTAATGCCGTTGATGCAGTACTGGCCCAGGTACACGCCGAGCATCATGCGATTGGTCAGCAACTGACGGATGTAATCCCACTTCGGCCCGTCGGTTTTCTTACCCTTGGCCTTGTCCTGATCCATATCGACCATCGCCCCATTGGCAGCGATGTGATTGAACTCGGCCTCGTTGATCAGCGGGTGCTGACGCGGGCTGTAGATCACTTTCAGCCAGATCAGGGAGAACACGATGCCGATCACGCCCATCACGATAAATACGTGCTGCCAGCCGAAGCTGTAGACGATCCATCCCATCAGGGGTGCAAACAATACCGTGGCGAAGTACTGCGCCGAGTTGAAGATCGCCGACGCCGTACCGCGTTCGGCGGTGGGGAACCAGGCCGCGACAATGCGCGCATTGCCGGGGAAAGAAGGTGCCTCTGCCAGGCCCACCAGGAACCGCAACATAAACAGCGCAACCACCGCGGTGGAGACCCCGAATTCACCGACATAGCCTTGCAGCACGGTGAACAGCGACCAGGTGAAGATGCTCAGGGCATAGACTTTTTTCGAACCGAACCGGTCCAGCAGCCAACCTCCAGGGATTTGCCCGGCCACGTAGGCCCAACCGAAAGCAGAGAAGATATAACCGAGGGTGACGGCATCGATGCCGAGGTCTTTTTGCAGGCTGGAACCTGCGATGGCGATGGTGGCGCGGTCGGCGTAGTTGATCGTCGTCACCAGGAACAGCATGAGCAAGATCAAATAACGGACGTGCGTCGGCTTGGTCGCTTGCATGTAGATGTACTCCCACTAATTATTTTTTTTGCGGGTAATTGTTGTGTGTTGCGTAACGCTGGCTCTTGTAGGAGCGAGCTTGCTCGCGAAAAACTTCAGGGCGACACGTCCTACCTGGATGTACGCGTTATCGTTGACGTTTTTCGCGAGCAAGCTCGCTCCTACAGAAACCCCCTCTTTCCAGGGCTGGGTTTATGAGCCGATGTAGCTGGTTTTCACCACGGTGTAGAACTCTTGCGCATAGCGACCTTGCTCACGCGAACCGTAGGATGAACCCTTCCGGCCACCGAAGGGAACGTGATAATCCACACCTGCGGTCGGCAGGTTGACCATCACCATCCCGGCCTGGGAGTGGCGCTTGAAGTGGTTGGCATACTTGAGCGAGGTGGTCGCGATGCCCGCCGACAGGCCGAACTCGGTGTCATTGGCCATGGCCAGCGCCGCCTCGTAGTCCGCTACGCGCACCACGTTGGCCACTGGGCCGAAGATTTCTTCACGGCTGATACGCATGGCGGCCTCGCTGTCGGCAAACAGTGTCGGCGCCAGGAAATAGCCCTCGGTGTCGCAGGTCACCAGGCCACCACCGCTGACCAACCGCGCGCCTTCGCCTTGGCCGATATCGATGTACTTCAAGTCCTGGTCCAACTGGGCCTGGGACACGACCGGGCCGATATCCGTCCCGGCATGCAGGGCATGGCCGACCTTGATCGATTGCATACGCTCGGCCATGGCCGCGACAAACCGGTCATGAATCCCGGCCGTCACGATAAAGCGACTCGATGCCGTGCAGCGCTGGCCAGTGGAGTAGAAGGCACTCTGCACCGACAGTTCGACGGCCTGCTTGAGGTCAGCGTCGTCGAGAATGATCTGCGGATTCTTGCCGCCCATTTCCAACTGCACCTTGGCCTGGCGCGACACGCAGCTGACCGCGATCTGCCGCCCCACGCCCACGGAACCGGTGAAGCTGATGCCATCGACCTTCGAACTGTTGACCAGCGCATCGCCGACCACGCGACCACTGCCCATCACCAGGTTGAACACGCCACTGGGGAAGCCGGCGCGGGAGATGATTTCTGCCAGGGCCCAGGCACAGCCGGGCACCAGGTCGGCCGGCTTGAGCACCACGCAGTTGCCATAGGCCAGGGCCGGGGCGATTTTCCAGGCGGGGATGGCAATCGGGAAGTTCCACGGGGTGATCAGACCCACCACGCCCAAGGCTTCACGGGTGACTTCGACATTCACCCCTGGGCGCACCGACGGCAGGTAATCACCGGACAGGCGCAGGCACTCACCGGCAAAGAACTTGAAGATATTGCCGGCGCGGGTCACCTCGCCAATGGCTTCCGGCAGGGTCTTGCCCTCTTCGCGGGCCAGCAGCGTACCGAGTTCTTCGCGGCGGGCGAGGATCTCGCTGCCGACTTTATCCAAGGCGTCATGCCGGGCCTGGATGCCGGAAGTCGACCACGCCGGGAACGCCGCGCGCGCGGCGTCGATGGCGGCGTCGACCTGGGCCAGATCGGCCTTGGCAAATTCGCCGATCACATCCGACAGGTCCGAGGGGTTGATATTGCTTGAGTAGTCAGCACCGGCCACCCACTGGCCACCGATGTAGTTGTCAAAACGCTTGGCTTGGGACACGAATCTTCTCCTGACGCAAAAAGCCGCTGATCACTCAGCGGCTTTATTCATGGGTTATTGCGCACCTTGCTTGTCGATCAGCGCGGCCAGGGCTTCATATTCTTCTGGCAGCAGATCGGTCAGCGGGGTGCGCACTGGGCCTGCGTCATAGCCGGCGATTTTTGCACCCGCCTTGACGATGCTCACGGCATAACCGGCCTTGCGGTTACGGATGTCGAGATAAGGCAAGAAGAAGTCGTCGATGATCTTGTCGACAGTGGCGTGATCTTCCCGGGCAATCGCGTGGTAGAAGTCCATCGCGGTTTTGGGAATGAAGTTGAACACCGCCGAGGAATACACCGGGACGCCAAGCGCCTTGTAGGCCGCGGCGTAAACCTCGGCGGTCGGCAGGCCGCCCAGGTAGCTGAAACGATCGCCCAGGCGACGGCGGATCGACACCATCAGTTCGATATCGCCCAGGCCATCCTTGTAGCCGATCAGGTTCGGGCAACGTTCGGCCAGGCGTTCGAGCAGTGGCGCGGTCAGGCGGCAGACGTTGCGGTTGTACACCACCACACCAATTTTTACTGACTTGCACACCGCCTCGACATGGGCGGCGACGCCGTCCTGGCTGGCTTCGGTCAGGTAGTGCGGCAGCAGCAGCAGGCCCTTGGCCCCCAGGCGCTCGGCTTCCTGGGCGTATTCGATGGCTTGGCGCGTGGAGCCGCCGACACCGGCGAGGATCGGCACGCTGGTGGCGCAGGTATCAACGGCGGTTTTCACCACTTGGGAATATTCACTGGCTGCCAGGGAGAAAAACTCACCGGTGCCGCCTGCCGCGAACAAGGCAGTGGCGCCGTAGGGGGCCAGCCACTCCAGACGCTTGATGTAACCCGCCTGGTTGAAATCACCCTGGGCATTGAAATCGGTGACCGGGAAAGACAGCAGACCGTGGGAAAGGATGGACTTCAGTTCTTGTGGATTCATTATTCGAACACCCTGGATAACGACTGATACTGGGGAATGGTTTTTGTTGTCGTACGTCATCGTACAACTATAAAAATATTCGTCAACACTATTTCGTCGACTTGCGCGGGTCTCGAGGACGTTTACTGGCAACCCCCTTGACGTAGGAAATTGCTCCGCTATTCTTGCGATAGCTGTATATACATACAGCTATCAAGGAAGAATCCTACGACATAGCAAGGAGCTAACATGTCAGAACTTGAATCGGTCATCACCCGCAAGCCCCTCCCCTCCCTACGCTTCGAAGGCGGCGAGCACACCGCTATTGGCGATGAGACGCTACTGCGGTTCGTACAGGGCGAGCCCTCTATTCCGGGGGCGCAAGTCAAACTGCATCTGCCTAATGGCCTGGCTTTGACCTATGGCCAGATCATCGCCCTGGGCGGTGATTTCTATGGGATCCCCGGCCAGCCCATCAGCGACGGTGCATCGCCAGCCGAGCGCGTGCAGCGCTTTACCGCCGCGTTCAACTCCCTGGCCACGCTGCCGGCGTCGCGGGACGAAGCGGGCAAAATTCTCGCGGTCATGCAAAAGGAGATCAACGCGGTCAAGCAGGCCATCAAGGAGGGTAAGCAGGCCCATGAAGCCTATGACGCACTCGGAGATACGTTGTCTGAAGAGTGGAACCGCATCACCGGCGGCGGCAGCGTCGTTTCAGCCATGGTGCCCTTGGGGCGCTACCTTAAGCTGGCCGCCGACAACGCCGATCATTTCGGCGAATGGGCGCTGTCAGCCTATCTGGCTGGGCATACCGGCGCCCTGCAACAAGCGGTCGTCGCCCACCAAAGTGGCAGCGACCAGCAATTGGAACTGGCTTATGCCATGAACAGTTTTGCTGATCACTTTTTGACCGACCTGTTTTCCGCGGGGCACCTGCGCGTACCGCGCAAGCAACTGGCTCGCGTAGTCACACCGGGTGAGTTGGGGTCGTTGATCAGCCGCTTCATGCATGACGAAGACAGCAAGTTCGGGCTCAAGGTACGCAACGCACTGGGCGATGAGTGGCACGCCTATGGCGACAAACGCTATTTCGACAGCAATGATGCGGCCAACCGCGCTCAGGTCAAACGCGCGGTGCAGGTCTCGGCCGATGAGATTTTCGAGGCCTATGTCAGTGGCATCCTGCCCTCCCCGGCCACGTACAAGGCACCGCTGTATGTGCCGGACCTGAATGCGGTGAACAACCCGAGCACTAACTTCTCACCGCTGTTCAAGGCCGAGGGCGACAAGGTGCTGCGACGCAAGGACGTCAACAACCTCAACGACAAACAGTGGACGAATGATTGGTGGGGCTGGAGCACCTACCTGCTGCTGCAAAACTACACACCCAATACGCCAGCCTGAAACCAGGCGCAGATGCCGGGACGCCGGCGTCTGCGCCATCGACGAGCATCAGCCGCGCTGCGCCTGCGCCTCTTCATGTGCCTGGCGCAACCGCTCGCGGCTGTTTGTCAGGTGCAGGCGCATCGCCGCTCGCGCCGCATCCGAATCCTGGCGGGCGATCGCTTCGTAAATCTCTTCGTGCTCACGGCTCAGGCGGCTCATGTAGTGCTGCTGGTCATCATGGGCCAGGCGCGCTGAGTTCAGGCGGGTGCGCGGGATAATGCTGGTGCCCAGGTGCGTCATGATATCGGTGAAGTAGCGATTGCCGGTGGACAACGCAATCTGCAGATGGAACTGGAAGTCCGACGCCACTGCATCGCTGGCGTGCGCCGCACTTTCATTCAAGGCATCGAGGGCGGCGCGCATCGCGGCCAACTGTTCGTCGCTGCGACGCTGGGCCGCGAGGCCGGCGGATTCCACTTCCAGGCTGATGCGCAGTTCCAGAATCGCCAACACATCGCGCAACGTCACCACCGTCGCCGGATCGATCCGGAACCCGCTGGGGCTCGGCGTATCCAGCACAAAGGTGCCGATGCCATGCCGGGTCTCCACCTGCCCGGCCGCCTGCAGGCGCGAGATCGCCTCGCGCACCACCGTACGGCTGACCCCATGGGCTTCCATGATCGCCGACTCGGTGGGCAACTTATCCCCACGATTGAGCTGGCCGTCGCGGATCTGCTCGGACAACACCGTGACCAGTTCCTGGGCAAGGCTGCGACGCTTGCGGGGAAGACGCGGGGCGGTGCTGAGGTTTTCCATGGGTAACCAATTATCTCGATGATCTGAAGGCGCATCATAGCCCAAGCAGGTTGTACGATCACCGCTCACCGCGACTTTGTAGCGCGCAAAAAAATACCCCGACCAAAGCCGGGGCACTTTTTCAGCACGTGCCCGCAGGCGCATGCTCCATCACTTCACCACTTTCAAGCTCGGCCGGCCCGTAGGGCGCGGCGGCTCGGAGTCAGGCGGCGGCAGGTCGTCATCTTCAACTTCGATCGCTTCGTCGTCGTCAAGCGACGACTCCAGATCAAACACCATGCCCTGGCCATTTTCCCGGGCATAAATGCCCAGGATCGCGCCGATGGGCACATAGAGCGTATGGGGTACCCCACCAAAACGCCCTTCAAAGCTGACCGCTTCATTGTCCATGTGCAGTTGGCGTACGGCACTGGGCGAAACGTTCAGGACAATCTGTCCGTCACTGGCAAAACCTTGTGGCACCTGCACCGCAGGAAACTCGGAATTGACCAGCATGTGCGGGGTGCAATCGTTATCCACAATCCACTCATAGAGCGCGCGGACCAGATAAGGTCGACTGGAGTTCATCAACGGCTCCTTAAGCCTTAGCGCATATCACGTTCGACGCCAGACAGACTTGCCTGGAAAGCCTCACGCGCAAACTGGCGCTCCATGTAATCAAGCAGCGGCTTGGCAGGCCGCGGCAATTCAATGCCCAAAATCGGCAAACGCCAGAGTATGGGTAATAGGCAGCAATCCACCAGGCTTTGTTCCTCACTGAGGAAAAAAGGTTTGTCGGCGAACAACGGTGAAACGCCGGTCAGGCTCTCGCGCAATTCCTTGCGCGCCTGCACACGGGCCGCTTCTTTGCTGCGTGTATCCAGAATCAGATCCACCAGCCCACACCAGTCACGCTGGATCCGATGGATCAGCAAGCGGCTGTTGGCACGCGCCACCGGATACACCGGCAGCAAAGGTGGATGGGGGTAACGCTCATCCAGATATTCCATCACCACGGTTGACTCCCACAACGCCAGGTCACGATCGACCAGGGTGGGCAAGCTGCCGTAAGGGTTCACTTCGATCAGTTTCGGCGGATGACGACCCACCTCCACACTGATGATCTCGGCGCTGACACCCTTCTCTGCGAGCACGATGCGTACTCGGTGGGAATAGTGGTCGGCGGGGTCGGAGTAACAGGCCAACCGGTTGGTCACGCCCATGGCGGTCCTCCTCGCTTGTTGAAATTATCGAAAGCTCAAAAACGAGCGCGCCCAGAAAGCATCTCCCGTAACACCTGGATCAACCAGAGCGTTACCCGTTCAGAGACGTCGCTGGGCGCGCAAGATTAACAGCAATTGCCTAAGGTTGGATCAATGCACATCCTTCCAGTATTCACGCTTGAGCAAATAAGCGAATACGAAGAAGAAAGCCAGGTACAGCAACACATAGGTACCGATGCGTTGATGCTCCAGTTTGACCGGGTTGGCGGAGTACGCCAGGAAGGTCACCAGGTTCTTGACCTTCTCGTCGAACTGCTCCTCGTTCAGCGCACCGCTCTTGGGCACGATGGTCAGTTGATCACAGGCCTCATGGGTCAACGGTGTGCCGGTCAGCGGGTCATATTGCTTCTTGCCGTTTTCCACGACTTGAACCTGCTTGCATCCTACCACCTGACGCCCTTGCAGGCCGACCAGCACGTTAGGCATACCGACGTTCGGGAACACCTTGTTGTTCACGCCCCATGGACGTGTAGGGTCTTCGTAGAACGACTTCAGGTAGCCATACAGCCAGTCGGTGCCGCGTACGCGCGCTACCAGGGTCAGGTCGGGCGGTGCAGCCCCGAACCAGGCCTTGGCGTCGGCCGGTTGCATGCCGATGTTCATGTGGTCACCAATCTTGGCGCCGGTGAACACCAGGTTCTTGAGCATCAGCTCATGGGGGATACCCAGGTCGTCGGCAACCCGCTCGTAACGCTGGAACTTGGCGCTGTGGCAGCCCATGCAGTAGTTGGCGAACGTACGGGCGCCGTCTTGCATGGCAGCCTTGTCAGAAACGTCGATGTCGACTTTTTCCAGTTCCGCGCCGTGCTCGGCCGCGAAGGACAATACCGGCAGGGCAGCAAGAATCAATGCAGCAAATAATTTTTTCATCAGCCAGTCACCCTTTCCGGAACCGGTTTTGTCTTCTCGAGCCGGGTGTAGAACGGCATCAGAATGAAGTAGGCGAAGTACAGGAAGGTGCAGACCTGCGACAACAACGTCCGCTCAGGGGTTGGCGCCAATACGCCCAGCACGCCCAGGATCACGAACGAGATGCAGAACACCCACAGCCAGATCTTGCTCAGCCAGCCTTTGTAGCGCATGGACTTGACCGGGCTACGGTCAAGCCACGGCAACACGAACAGCACGGCAATGGCTGCACCCATGGCGATAACGCCCATGAGCTTGTCGGGGATCGCCCGCAAAATGGCGTAGAACGGCGTGAAGTACCATACCGGGGCAATGTGTTCCGGGGTCTTGAAGGCGTTCGCCTGTTCGAAGTTCGGCTTCTCAAGGAAATAGCCGCCCATTTCCGGGAAGAAGAACACGATCGAGCAGAACACAAACAGGAACACCACCACGCCGACGATATCCTTGACGGTGTAGTAAGGGTGGAATGGAATGCCGTCCAGCGGAATGCCGTTCTCGTCCTTGTGCTTCTTGATGTCCACGCCGTCCGGGTTGTTCGAACCCACTTCGTGCAGCGCCAGGATGTGCAGCACTACCAGGCCGAGAATCACGATCGGCAAGGCCACCACATGCAAGGCAAAGAAGCGGTTCAGGGTGATGCCCGAGATCAGGTAGTCACCACGGATCCACTGGGTCAGGTCATTGCCGATGACCGGGATCGCGCCAAACAGCGAGATGATCACCTGGGCACCCCAATAGGACATCTGGCCCCAAGGCAGCAGGTAGCCCATGAAGGCCTCTGCCATCAGCGCCAGGTAGATCAGCATGCCAAACACCCACACCAGCTCACGTGGCTTCTGGTACGACCCGTAGAGCAAGCCACGGAACATGTGCAGATAGACCACGATGAAGAACGCCGAAGCGCCAGTGGAGTGCAGCAGACGCAGGATCGAGCCGTACTCGACGTCACGCATGATGTATTCGACGGAGGCGAATGCTTCTTCCGCCGACGGGGTGTAGCTCATGGTCAGCCAGACACCGGTAACGATCTGATTGACCAGTACCAGCAATGCCAGGGAACCAAAGAAATAGAAGAAGTTGAAGTTCTTCGGCGCGTAATACTTGCTGAGATGGTCTTCCCACATTTTGGTGGCGGGGAAGCGCGCATCCACCCAATCCATGAACTTGCTCATTACGCGCTCTCCTTATCGACACCAATGACAATAACGTCGTCAGATTCGTAGTTGTGCGGCGGAACCGGCAGGTTCAACGGGGCAGGCTGGGATTTGTAGACGCGACCGGCCAGGTCGTAGTGGGAACCGTGGCAAGGGCAGAAATAGCCGCCGACCCAGTCCTTGCCCAGGTCCACTGGCGCGACTTCCGGGCGGAAGGTCGGCGAGCAGCCCAGGTGGGTGCAAAGACCGACCAGCAGCAGGATCTCTGGCTTGATCGAACGCACTTCGTTTTGGGCGTAGGCGGGTTGTTCGGAATTCTTGGACTCGGGGTCAGACAACTGGCCCTCGATCTTCTTCAGATTCCCCAGGATTTCCTCGGTACGACGAACGATGAATACTGGCTGGCCGCGCCACTCAGCAATCATCTGCTGGCCTGGCTCGATCTTGCTGACATTCACCTTCACCGGTGCACCTGCGGCTTTCGCCTTGGCACTGGGAAACCATGACCCCACGAACGGGACCGCAGCCCCCACCGCTCCTGCAGCACCCACCACGGATGTGGCTGCTACCAAGAAGCGACGCCGGCCTGCATTCACGCCGTCATTGCTCATTCAGTCCTCTCCCATCAGCTTTTTGGCCTGTTAAATCAGGCGTCTACTAAGTATTAAATCTGAACTTATAAAAATTTTGCCGAATGGTAATGAAAAGCCCCACCTCTGACAAGGTAATTACCCGGAGCCTAAGCCCCAAGCCTTGTAGTATAGGGGGTCTACGGATGTGGCAAGTTGTCACACAGAAAAAACCCGCACAAAACGCGGGCAATAAAAAACGCCCAGCTCCGTGAGGAGGCTGGGCGTTTTTGTGGAACGTAAAGCGAATTAACGCTTCGAGTACTGCGGACGCTTACGCGCTTTACGCAGACCGACTTTCTTACGTTCAACTTCACGGGCATCACGAGTCACGAAGCCAGCTTTGCGCAGAGCGCCGCGCAGGGTTTCGTCGTACTGCATCAGAGCGCGAGTGATACCGTGGCGGATTGCGCCAGCTTGACCACTTACACCGCCACCGATAACGGTGACGTAGATGTCGAACTTTTCAACGGTCTCGGTCAGTTCCAGCGGCTGACGAACTACCATGCGGGCAGTTTCGCGGCCGAAGAAGTTGTCCAGAGTGCGGTTGTTGATCGAGATGTTACCAGTGCCCGGACGCAGGAAAACGCGTGCGGTTGCGGTTTTGCGACGGCCAGTGCCGTAATTTTGAGTCGCCGACATAATGAACTATTCCGTTAAAACTTCAGTTCTTGGGGCTGCTGAGCAGCATGAGGGTGAGCAGCGCCCGCATAGACTTTCAGCTTGCGATACATGTCGCGACCCAGTGGGCCCTTCGGCAGCATACCTTTAACCGCGATCTCGATCGGGGCTTCAGGCTTCTTGGCAATCAGGCCTTCGAAGTTCGAAGACTTGATACCGCCTGGGAAACCGGAGTGACGGTAGTACATTTTGTCGCTTGCTTTGTTGCCGGTTACACGAACCTGCTCAGCGTTGATGATTACGATGTAGTCACCGGTATCAACGTGAGGGGTGTACTCAGGCTTGTGCTTGCCACGCAGACGGCTGGCGACTTCAGTGGCCAGACGACCCAGGGTCTGACCAGCGGCGTCGACGACAAACCAGTCGCGCTGAACTGTTTCCGGTTTTGCAGTAAAAGTTGTCATTCTTTAATAGCCTCAGGGGCCGCCCTGTAAATTAGACGGCGGATCTTACTGAATAGTGCGTACTTTGACAAGTCAAAGGCAGCCGGATACAGACGCTATCGGGGGCTCGGGTCAGCGCGTCCGTTCAACGGCAAGATTCTTCGGCAGGCGGCGCATCACTTCCACTGCAGAAAGAGGTGGGCAATTATGCAGATTGCGAAAAAAAATTCAACCTGCTTTTATGATTGTTTTCCCGAAGGAGCACCCGATGAAGTATCGACAGCTGGGCCGGACCGATCTGAACGTGAGCGAGATCTGCCTCGGGACCATGACCTGGGGTGAGCAGAACACCGAGGCAGAGGCCTTCGCGCAGATTGAGCGGGCCAAAGGCGCGGGGATCAACTTCCTCGATACCGCAGAGATGTACCCGGTGCCGCCCAAGGCCGACACCTATGCCACCACCGAGCGCTACATCGGCAATTACTTCAAGAGCCGTGGCGACCGCGCCGACTGGATCCTCGCCAGCAAGATCGCCGGCCCCGGCAATACCATCGACTACATCCGCGATGGCCACCTCAAGCACAACCGCAAACATATCGTCGACGCCCTGGATGCCAGCCTCAAGCGCCTGCAGACTGACTGGATCGACCTGTACCAGTTGCACTGGCCGGAACGCAGCACCAACTTCTTCGGCCAACTGAGCTACAAGCACCAGGAAGAGCCCGACCTGACGCCCCTGGAAGAAACCCTCGAAGCCCTCGACGAGCAGGTCAAGGCCGGCAAGATCCGCCACATCGGCCTGTCCAATGAAACGCCTTGGGGCACCATGAAGTTCCTGGCCCTGGCCGAAGCCCGTGGCTGGACCCGCGCAGTGTCGATCCAGAACCCCTACAACCTGCTCAACCGCAGCTTTGAAGTGGGCCTGGCGGAGATCGCCATCCGCGAGCAATGTGGCTTGCTGGCTTACTCGCCCCTGGCGTTCGGCATGCTCAGCGGCAAGTACGAAGGCGGCGCACGGCCGGCCAAGGGCCGCTTGAGCCTGTACAGCCGCTTCAGCCGCTACTTCAACCCACAATCGGAAGCCGCGTGCAGCCGTTACGTGGCCCTGGCCCGCGAGCACGGCCTGGACCCGGCGCAGATGGCCCTGGCGTTTGTGACGCAGCAGCCGTTTGTGACCAGCAATATCATTGGCGCCACGACGCTTGCGCAGTTGGATAGCAACATCGCCAGTGCCGACCTGAAGCTGTCGAAAGAGGTACTGGAGGGGATTGAGGCGATTCAGAAGGATCATCCCAACCCTGCGCCTTGATTGACCTTTAGGCCGCCTTCGCGAGCAAGCCCGCTCCCACATTCGAATGTGTTCACACATCAAAATGTGGGAGCGGGCTTGCCTGCGATAGCGCCCTCAAAAGCACTAAAGATTCAAAGCGCCCGCGCAATGATCTCCTTCATGATCTCGTTGGTCCCCGCATAAATGCGCTGCACGCGCGCATCCGCCCAGGCCCGGGCGATCGGATATTCCCACATAAAGCCGTAGCCGCCGTGCAACTGCACGCACTCGTCGAGCACCTTGCATTGCAGGTCAGTGGTCCAATACTTGGCCATCGCCGCCGTGGGCACGTCCAGCTTGCCTTGCAGGTGCTGTTCCAGGCACTTGTCGACAAACACCCGGCCGATCTGCACCTCGGTGGCAATCTCCGCCAGCTTGAAGCGGGTGTTCTGAAAGTCCGCAATCGCCTTGCCAAACGCCTTGCGCTCGCGGGTGTAGTCCAACGTCCATTGCAATGCAGCTTCGGCCGAGGCCAGGGCGCCGATGGCCACGGTCAGGCGCTCCTGGGGCAATTCCTGCATCAGGTAGGCAAAGCCCATCCCCGCCTGGCCCAGCAGGTTCTCCTTGGGCACGCGCACATCCTGGAAGAACAGCTCGGAGGTGTCCTGGGCCTTCATCCCGACCTTTTCCAGGCGCTTGCCCTTGTCGAACCCCGGCGTATTGGCCTCGACCAGAAACAGGCTGGTGCCTTTGGCGCCAGCCTTGGGGTCGGTCTTGGCCACCACAATCACCAGGTCCGCCAGGAAGCCGTTGGTGATAAAGGTCTTGGAGCCGTTGATCACATATTCGTCGCCATCCAACACGGCGGTGGTCTTGACCCCTTGCAGGTCGGAGCCGGCGCCCGGCTCGGTCATGGCAATCGCGGTGACCATTTCCCCGGACACCAACTTGGGCAAGTACTTGTGCTTCAGTGCCTCACTGCCGTAATGCAGGATATACGGCGCAACAATGTCCGAATGCAGGGAGAAGCCAATCCCGGTCAGCCCCAGGCGGCCGATCTCTTCGATCACCACGGTGCTATAGAGAAAGTCGGCGCCCAGGCCGCCGTATTCTTCCGGCAGATGGGAACAGAGCATGCCCGCCTCCCCCGCCTTGCTCCACAGATTGCGATCAATATGCCCCTGCTTTTCCCATTGCGCATGGAACGGCACCGCGTCCTTTTCAAGGAAGGTGCGCACGCTCTGACGGAAGAGTTCGTGCTCGGAGCTGAACAAGGTTCTGGGAATCATGGGTCACCTGCGTCGATTGTCAGACAAAAACAAGATCACAGAGCCTAAGCTGCACGGACGTCACAGGACACTGGACACATGCGACAAAAAATAAGACGATCCAGCCGTTAGTTGACCACTTTCCCCTATAAGAATAATCGAAATTATGTCTAGCCTCGTCTCCACGCCCCTGCGGCGCGTCAGCATTTTGGCCATTGATCGGGTGTTTGCTTCAACCCTCATGCAAGCCAAGGATTTTTTCCACCTCGCCAGCCTGCGTTACGGCAAACAGCAAGGCCTGGGCCTCACGCCAGCCTTTGAAACCCGCCTTGTCAGCCCCGACGGGCAACCGGTATGTAGCTTCAGCGATGTGATCATGCCGGTGGACGGCGGCCTGGAAAACGCCGACATCATTGTGCTCCCAGCCTTCTGGGATGACTTCGACGCCCTGAGCAAACGCTACCCGCAGATCCTGCCATGGCTGCGTGAGCAGCATGCCCGGGGTGCGGTGCTGTGCGGTGAGGCCACCGGGGTGTTCTGGCTCGCCGAAGCCGGCCTGCTCGATGGCAAGGAGGCGACCACCTACTGGCGCTTCTTCAATGCGTTCAGCGAGCGCTTCCCCAAGGTCCAGCTCAATCAGGACAAGCACCTGACCGACGCCGACAACCTGTACTGCGCCGGTGGCACGACATCGGCCTGCGATCTTTATATCTATCTGATCGAGCGTTTCTGCGGCGCCAACATCGCCCAGGCCGTGGCCCGCGACATTCTCTACGAAGTGCAGCGCAGCTACGCACCGGGGCGCATCGGGTTTGGCGGGCAGAAGCTGCACCAGGACGTGATCATCCTGCAGATCCAGCATTGGCTCGAAGAGCACTTCGCCGACAAGTTCCGCTTTGAAGACGTCGCCCGCGAACACGGCATGAGCATCCGCAACTTTATGCGCAGGTTCCAGACCGCGACCGGCGACAAGCCGCTGCACTACCTGCAACGCCTGCGGATCGAGACCGCCAAGGGCTTGTTGTCGGGCAGCCGCAAGAGCATCAAGACCATCAGCTACGAGGTGGGTTACGACGATGCGAGCTTCTTTGCGCGGCTGTTCAGGCAGCACACGGAGTTGTCGCCGAACCAGTATCGCCAGCAGTTCCAGCAGGCCGCCTAACTAAAGCCGAGCACAATCAAATGTGGGAGCGGGCTTGCTCGCGAATGCGGAGTGTCAGTTAACGAATAAGTCGACTGATACACCGCATTCGCGAGCAAGCCCGCTCCCACATTTTGTGTTCGGTGTTTGCCTAAGGCTTGTGCGCCCGCGCCAGGAACTCGTGGGACTGCATTTCCAGCAAACGACTCAAGGTGCGCTGGAATTCGAAGTTCAAGCGACCGCCGGTGTAGAGGTCCTTGAGTTCGACTTCAGCTGAAATGATCAGCTTGACGTTACGGTCGTAGAACTCATCGACCATGTTGATAAAGCGCCGGGCGATGTCGTCGGTGGTGACGCTCATTTGCTCCACGCCACTCAAGATCACGGCATGGAAGATCTTGCCCAGTTCGATGTAGTCGTTCTGGCTGCGCGGGCCGTCGCACAGTTCGCGGAAATCGAACCAGGCCACGTCGTCACAGGTGCGCAGGGCGATGATCTGGCGATTTTCGATGATCAACTTATCGTTTTCCACCGCCTGGGTGCATTCCGGCGTCAGCGCGCGAAAGCTCTTGCGCAGGCTTTCATGGGCCGCTTCGTCGAGGGGGAAGTGGAACAGTTCCGCCTGCTCAAGGTGACGCAGACGGTAGTCGACGCCGCTGTCGACGTTGACGATATCGGTGTGCTGCTTGATCAGGGCGATGGCCGGCAGGAAGCGCGCGCGTTGCAGGCCGTCCTTGTACAGGCCGTCGGGCACGATGTTCGAGGTGGCGACCAGGGTCACGCCGTTCTTGAACAACTCTTCCATCAGGGTGCCAAGGATCATCGCGTCGGTGATATCGGACACGAAGAACTCATCGAAGCAGATCACCCGCGCCTCTTGGGAGAAGCGTTTGGCGATGATGGTCAGCGGGTTTTTCTCGCCGTGCAGGGTCTTCATCTCTTCGTGCACACGCTTCATGAAGCGGTGGAAGTGCGTGCGCGATTTTTCCTTGAACGGCAGCGCTTCGAAGAAGGTATCGACCAGGTACGTCTTGCCCCGGCCCACGCCGCCCCAGAAATACAGGCCCTTGACCGGCACCTGGTCTTTCTTGCCAAACAACTTGCTGAGCATCCCGGGCTTGCTCTGCGAGGCCGCGACCAGGTCTTCGTACAGGCGCTGCAAATGGCGCACCGCCGTTTCCTGGGCCGCATCATGGAAGAAGTCGGGGCGCTTCAGATCAGCTTGATATCGTTCTAGGGGCGTCATAATTTCGTTAGCAAGGCAACAAAAACGGGCCGTCACTGTAACGACGGCCCCGGATAATGGCAATCAACCCTTGGTCGGGTCAGTCCTCGACGGGGGTCAATGCCACGCGCACAGCTTCGATGGCGGCATCCCGCGCAGCCGCATCGGCAAAGGCCGGGCTGTCGGCGACACAGGCGCCTTCGAGCCACACACTGAAGCTCAGGGCCTCACTGCGCACATCCAGCGCCTGGCCGGACTGCAACTGCTTGGTGGCAGCACCCGCCGCCTTGCCGTCGGCAAAGTTGCGCGACAACAGCAGTTGCTCGCCGTCAGCCGCCAACAGGCGGAAACGGAAGCTGCCGTCGTCTTCACGGAAGCTGACAAAACGCGCGGCCTTGACTGCCTTCTTCTTGACGCTGGCAGCTTCGCTCGCCTGGTTGACGAACGAACGCAGGCCCACGGCTTCGCGCAGCTCTTGCAGGAATGGAGCGGCCACGGCGCGGGCTTTCTTGGCGCCGACCAGCAACAGGTCTTCCATGTCCGAAGGGCGCGACATCAATTGATGGTAGCGCTCGCGGGCTTCGCCCAACTGGCCGTCCAGCAGTTGGAACAGACGGTTCTTCGCCTCGCCCCAACCCAGGCCATCGAGCAGTTCGCGGCGCAGTTGCTGTTCCTGTTCAGGGGTGGCGAACGCCTGGTACAAGGTGAACAGGTGCGAGTTGTCCGGATCCTTGGCCTCACCCGGCGCGCGGGAGTCGGTGACGATCCGCGAGATCGCGTCCTTCATGTCCTTGGCGGTGGTGAACAACGGGATGGTGTTGTCGTAGCTTTTCGACATCTTGCGCCCATCCAGGCCCGGCAAGGTGGCGACGCTTTCTTCGATCAACGCCTCGGGCATGGTGAAGAACTCACGGCCCTTGCCAAACAGGTGGTTGAAACGCTGGCCGATATCACGGGCCATTTCCACGTGCTGGATCTGGTCACGGCCGACCGGCACCTTGTGCGCGTTGAACATCAGGATGTCTGCGGCCATCAGCACCGGGTAGCTGTACAGGCCCATGCTGATCCCGGCGTCCGGGTCTTCGCCGTTTTCCAGGTTCTTGTCCACCGAGGCCTTGTAGGCGTGGGCGCGGTTGAGCAGGCCCTTGGCCGCGACGCAGGTCAGCAGCCAGGTCAGCTCGGGAATTTCCGGGATATCGGACTGACGATAGAACGTCACCCGGTTCACATCCAGGCCACCCGCCAGCCAGGTCGCGGCGATTTCCATACGCGAGCGCTGGATGCGCTGCGGGTCATCGCACTTGATCAGGGCGTGGTAGTCGGCCAGGAAGTAGAACGAATCGGCATTGGCATCCTGGCTGGCGAGGATCGCCGGGCGGATGGCACCGGCGTAGTTGCCCAGGTGCGGGGTGCCGGTGGTGGTGATGCCGGTGAGGATACGGGTACGAGTCGTCATGGGTAATCGCTTATCAGACTGCTATCAATTCGAAAGGCGCGGCAGCACCAGATCCTTGAGATCGGTGAGCTTGCCATGAAAAAAGTGCCCGCATTCTGCCACTTTCAGCAGCTCATGGGGGCGTTTCAGGGCCGCGGACCAGTCGTAGACGGTCTGCGGGTCGACCACTTCGTCGGTTTCCGGCTGGATCAGGGTCAACGGGCAGTCCTGTGGCAGCACGTCCTCATCACGCAAACGCATGACCGCCGCAGCCACCATGAACAGGTGCGCGAGTTTTTCGCCCTTGGCTTCCAGGCGCCCGCCCAGGCTTGCAGCAACAAAACCACCGAACGAGAAACCCAGCAAGGTGATGGGCAGGCCCGGGTGCTTTTCACGCAGCCAACCGGCCGCCGCTTCGGCGTCGTCCACTTCACCACTGCTCATGTCGTGGGTACCGGCACTGGCACCCACGCCACGGTAATTGAAACGCAAAGTGATCAAACCGGCATCGCGGGCGGTGCGCTGCAAGGTCGATACGACTTTATTGAGCATGGTGCCGCCCTGCACCGGGTTGGGGTGGCAGATCAGCGCCAGGCCACGTGGCTCGGGGTGATCCAGATACAGGGCTTCCAATTGGCCTACCGGGCCATCGATCAAAACGGGGGTTTCACGCATGAGCAAGGAATGAACTCCGTGACCTCTCAAGGGGTCGACTCGTCTAGCTAAAAGTCTGTGCATGGCATCATTGCGAGCTTAATCGCGGTATACAGCGCAGGTCCGAGCCGTTAACGTAAAGCAAAGCCGTTTATAGAGGAAGGACTCGTGGAACACTCGCTCTTAGTTTGGTTGTTGCCGACTCTTGCCCTGGTTGCCGGTGTCGCCATTGGATTCCTGGTTGCTCGCCTGCTGCCGAATGCCGCGCCTAACCGCACGCAGCGTCAGTTGGATGACATTCAGGAACGTTTTGACAGTTATCAGAACGAGGTTGTTACCCACTTCAACAGCACCGCGACCCTGGTCAAGAAGCTCACCCAGAGCTACCAGGAAGTACAGGATCACCTCGCCGATGGCGCCAACCGCCTGGCCCTGGACGACATCACACGTCAGCGCCTGCTGGCCGCGCTGCATTCCGATGCCACGCAAGCCCCGCGGGAGCGCCTGACCCCGCCAAGGGAAAATCAGGAGCCGCCACGGGACTACGCGCCAAAAACGCCGAACGCCCCCGGCATGCTGGATGAGCATTACGGTTTGAAGAAGTAAGTCGTTTTCAAGCGTAAAAAAAGCCCGGCTGATCGATGATCAGCCGGGCTTTTTGTTGAATGCACGCAACTCAACATGTAGGAGCCGGCAAGCCGGCTCCTTCATTAACCGTTGGCGGCCCTCAGCGGCGTACCGGGCGCTTCTGCAACTTGCGCTGCAAGGTGCGACGGTGCATGCCCAACGCTCGGGCGGTAGCCGAGATGTTGCCTTCATGCTCGGTCAACACACGCTGGATGTGCTCCCACTGCAGGCGGTCCACCGACATCGGGTTTTCCGGCACCAGGGTGTCGAGGTCGGCGTGTTCGGAGAGCAGCGCTGCCAGTACATCATCGGCATCGGCCGGCTTGCACAGGTAATTGCAGGCACCGCGCTTGATCGCCTCGACGGCGGTGGCAATGCTGGAATACCCGGTAAGGATCAGCACGCGCATTTCCGGGTCCAGTTCCAGCAGCTTGGGCAGCAGCACCAGGCCGGAGTCGCCGTCCATTTTCAGGTCCAGTGCCGCGTAGTCCGGCAGGTCGGCCTGGGCGATGGTCAGGCCTTCTTCGGCGGAGCCTGCGGTGCTGACGCGAAACCCGCGGCGGCTCATGGCTCGCGCCATTACGCGGGTAAAGGTGGCGTCATCATCTACCAGCAACAGGTGCGGCAGTTCTTCGCCTTCGACTTGGATCTCGTCACTCATCGATGTCTCCTCGTGCAGCACGGGGCAGGCGCAGCTCGGTGAGCGTGCCGCCTTCCTCATGGGGGTAAAGTTTCACCGAGCCGCCAGCGCGGGTCACGCTGGCCTTGCTCAAGAACAGGCCCAGGCCGAAGCCCTTGCCCTTGGTGGTAAAGAATGGCTTGCCGATCTGTTCGGCAATCGCCAGCGGCACGCCGGCACCGTGGTCGCGAATGCTGATGGTGAGGTTTTCCGAATCCCAGTCCAACTGCACTTCCAGCCCTTCCGGGCAGGCATCGGCTGCATTGTTCAACAGGTTCAGCAACGCCTGGGTCAGATCCGGCGGTGGCGCCATGCGAGGCACTGCGCCCTGCCCCAACAGGTGGAAGCGGTAACTGGCTTCGGGGCGCATCAGGTGCCAGCGGTTCAAGGCTTCGTCCAACCACTGGGTGACGTCCTGCATATCCACCGCCAGGCGCCGGTTGGCTTCCGCGGCACGCACCAGTTGTTGCAAGGTTTGCTTGCACTGCTTGACCTGTTCCTGCAGCACGCCGAGGTCGTCCTGTAGCGCCGGGTCGTGATGGTCCTGGCGCATTTCCTTGATCAGCACGCTCATGGTTGCCAGCGGCGTACCCAGCTCATGGGCCGCGCCGGCGGCCTGGGTCGCCACGGCCAACAGTTGCTGGTCACGCAAGCCTTCTTCGCGACGGATAGCACGCAGTTCTTCCTGGCGCCGCAGCTCTTCGGCCATGCGCGCAGCGAAAAACGTGATCACGGCCGCCGACAGCGCGAAGCTCAGCCACATGCCGTAGATCTGCAGGTTTTCCCGGGCGATCGGGAAGGTTTCCAGGGGATAGAACTGCGCCAGCAACAAGGTGTAGAGCGCCAGGGCAATACCCGACAGGATCACCGAGTAGCGCCACGGCAACGTCACGGCGGCAATGGTCAGCGGCACCAGATAATAGGAAACGAACGGGTTGGTGGAGCCACCGGAGAAATACAGCAACACACTGTGGATAAACAGGTCACAGGCCAGTTGCAGGGCATACTCCAGCTCTGTCACCGGCCACGTGGTGCGCAGGCGGATGGCCGTGAACACACACAACACCGTGGAAAAAGCCAAAGTCACCCACAGTTGCAGCCAGGGCAACGGCAGCAGCTCAAACCAATAGGCAAGCCCCACGGAACCGGCTTGGGCGGCCAGGACCAGGGTGCGGATAAACGTCAGGCGCCAGAGGTTCTGGCGAGTGGCGGAAGTCAGTTGTACGGGGGCGAGCATGAGCTCTCCTGATGAGCGCTCCAGGCGGATCGCAAGGAGTATAAACGAAGCCAGGGTATCGACAGCGTGTGTGTGGCCCTTTGACGCAGGTCACACAATCAGGAACGCCGGACGCAAAATGACCGTTCGTCGGCATTGCGCCAAGGTGTAGAGAATTTGTAACCCGCCGAACCCGAATCCCCCGTCTACAGTCTTACCGAACACGATCACCCTCAAGGAGCTTCCATGTCACGTTTCACTCGCAGTGCCGCCCTTATTGCCCTCAGCGTTGGCAGCGTCGCCAGCCTGCCCGTGCTGGCTGCCGATCAACTGCACTACAACCAGATTTCCCTGCGGGCCGAAGTCAGCCAGGAAGTGGCCCGTGACCAGATGATCGTCACCCTGTACACCGAGTCCCAGAACACCGACCCGGCCAAGCTGGCCGCCGAGATCACCACCACCATGAACAAGGCGCTGGCCCAGGCCCGCGAAGTCAAGGGCGTCACCCTGCGCCAGGGCAGCCGCAACAGCTACCCGATCTACGACAACAAGAACCAGAAGATCACCGGCTGGCGTGAACGCGCCGAATTGCGCATGGAAAGCTCGGACTTCGCGGCGCTGTCCAAGCTCACCGGCGAGATGCTGACCAATCTGAAAATGGACAGCATGGACTTCGCCATCGCCAACCCGACCCGCAAGGCCAGCGAAGATGCGCTGCTCAAGGAAGCGGTCGCTGCATTCAAGGCCCGCGCGCAATTGGCCACTGATGCGCTCGGTGGCAAGGGTTACAAGATCGTCAACCTGAACTTCAACACTAATGGTTATCCACAGCCTTATGCCCGCGGCGGCATGATGATGAAGGCTGCGGCGATGGATTCAGCGCCGACGCCTGAGGTCGAGGCGGGCACCAGCCAAGTCAGCATGAGTGCGGACGGGGTGATTGAAGTCTTACAGTAAGCGTTTCAATCTACAAAGACGGCACAGCCTAATAGCTTGTGCCGTTTTTTTTGGCCTGCCGTTCGATAACAAGACGAACGATGTAGGGGTTTACTTAAACGATCAACCGCACCTAAAGCCCAAGCATAAAAATTGAACCCTTCCCCGGCGCCCTGCCACCTAGCTAAACCAAACTTCTCCAACAAACTAGACATTTAATAAAACATCCCCACAGACAAATACCTATGTCTAAGACACGGACATATAGGCAACTTCATTCGAATTCTCACAGGGAGGATGGGAGCGCGAATAAAACGAGACGTTCATGAATATAAATCCTGCGCCCGCTCTACCGAACTCGACAACAACCCATTCATTATCCGCCGTCAATCCATTGCCCGCAGATACTACCGCCCCCGCACATCGGCGGCAGACTCGTGCAACCACCGCAACATCCTCTCCACAGAATGCTGCGCAAGGAGGGGACAGTGGCTCGCCGCAAACTACAAACCCTGAAATAGCAATCCAAAAAAGAGTTATCTACGGTTCAGACACCGTGCCTGCACCCTCGGCTGGCTACACCCTGCAAGAGCGCAAGCAGCGCATTGATGACTACGCTTTTCGCGTAACGATGCTGATTGAAGAAATACCCAGTATCAACCAGGGTGAAATGGCCGTCAGGTTCCAGAACGCCCGCCTGTTCATGGAGCCGGCAGGCTACTTCAGCGGTGGTTTATTGGCCGCAGGCTATGACCCCCATGAAAAAATCACGGTGACGTTCACGTCCTACACGGGGGTGGGGAAACCAGAAAATCTGAGCAGTACCTCAAAGCGTACTTACTTTGCCTGGGAAATTGCTGCAGGTGCTTTAGAGCACGACAAAGTACAACGGGGCGGCCCGCTCAACTTCAACTTTATGGAGATAGATCCAAAAGATCAAACTAAGGTTGATGACCTGGAGTCGTTGGGCAAAAACCTTCAAAACCACTGGAAACATGAAATATCCAAACCCATGCGAGACCCTTCTGGCCAACTCGCAACCCTCTCGGGACAAGCGGACGCCTACGCAGTACGGGGAACCTTGCAAACCCTGCGCAGTGATACGCAGAGTTTTAAAAAATTGAGCCCTGAAGGGCTGGAAGCCGTCGCGCGGACACTGGATAAGAATGGGCAAGTCATCATTCCAAATATCTACGGCTACCCCTTGTCAGGCTATGCATTTATTCCGTACACGCCCTATGACGGAGATTATAAAAACAGGCCCAACCAAGGATTGATGTTAGATCTGAAGAATGGCACCGTCCGTGAAATACGTGGGGATGCCGACTTTGCAACCTGGGCCAAAGACAACCGGGACAACTTGCTGAGAAACTTCAACACCCGAGATATACAAGGCGGCAAGGATTCACACTGGCCCAGCGCGGGTTATGTGCTTGAAACGTTGATCTCCGGCGCCAACGCTCACTTCCCCGGCTATCACAACCTGGTTTCAGATGAGGAAATACCGGCGTCACAACTGTTCAATTACACCCGAGCCCGAGGCAGCGAGTATCAGTTGAAGTTCGGCAATCTTTACAACGGTGTGGCCGACCAGTACCAAGCGGTGAATGCCAAGAATGCATTATGGTCCGACCAAACCCAGGTGTTTGGTTCCTCACAGCAGGATTGGAAGTCGGCGAAAGACTTCTGGGGCAATACATTCGGCTACGTGCCCTTGATTGGCAACACAGGCAATATCGTCTTCGGCGTCCATGACAGTCTCTACGGCATGACGGCGCAGGACCGTGTGGGCGGCAATGCAGCGGCGGTAATATCAGGCCTGCAACTGGCCCACGAACTTGCGCCAGGTGCCGTCGAGTCCGAGCTAGGTGAACCCGCCAAAGTCCCTGGCGTCCCAAGAGCCGAAGATTACCAATGGAGGCAGAACTCACAGACAAACGACTTTGAGTTCGTGCACGCCCCCAAGCCCGCAAAGAATACCGATGAAGTCACCGTGCCAAGCCAGGCCCAGCCTGCCAACCCCTTGCGCCCAAGCCAGGCCGGGCATATCAGCCAGCATGCAGTGCCAAATGGCGAACAGTTGATTGGAAATGTGAAGCCCAACGCCAAGGGGATTTATCAGGTCAAGGATGCAACCACCAACGCAGATCGCTAGTTGATCCGCTACACCGACGCCACCGGCATCAGCAACGTGTATGAGATCCGAGGGGATTTCAAACTGAGCAACGGCTATGTGCAGATCATTGACCAGCAAACCAGGCGCCCTGTGATGACTGTCCACTCTTCGGGCAATGGCGAGTGGGTCTCAGCCAATGGAAAAGGCGGCATCAAGTGGTTCTGGGAGCGCAGCGGCTCACCACCCCCCAGCGATGACATGAAGCTCCCAGCGTCTTTTGCCAATCATTTCGTCGACCTCGAAGGCAAACCAATCACAGGCGCCACCAAGATCGACGAATTCTTGAAAATCAACGCCGGGTCCAGCTACGAGTTCGCCAGCAGCAATTTCGAGGATAAAGGCGTCATCAAAACTAACTTCAGGGTTTCCTGGAACATCGACGAGACTGGCTTTTCCGTTGCGCCCGGAGAAAAGGCACAGCCCACGGAACACAGTTCGAGCCAGTACTCACCCAACTTTGTCTTGGATATAAACCGTAACCCTTACACCGTCACCACCAAAGAAAAAGGGCTATCCGTCACCCATCGACTGGACGCCACAGCGAACTCGGCCGAGGGCATCAGGCAAGCGAGGCTGGCGCAGTTCGAGCGCACAATTCCAGACCGCGACCTGCGTGCGCGTATTTCCGAAGTCGCCCATCAAGGCTCAATAGCCCCCGCCACCATTGACTTGAACGGTGGCTCGGTACTGCAAGATGGCTACTACTTTGGCGCTGACGATACCCAGTTTCACATCGAGCACGATCCATCGAGCAAAGTGACGAAGGTCCAAATTACATCCAAAGGACACCTGTCCAACCCGGAAAAAGACATCAACCGGGTGCCGGGTGTGGAGGTGACCATCAAGAGAACGTTCACGATACGCGAAGGTAATGAGCTCGACAGCTTGTACACCATCGACAAGGACGCGCCCACCACTATCGAGGTCGTGACGCTCTCGTAGCCAAGGCACGGCTACAACGGCCACTTACCTGATCCCCTGAACGGCGGTAACCTCGGTGACTGCCGTTTTTCGTATGGGCAGCCTTATATACCTGCCATCTCAGGGGTCTCCATGGAAAAAAACGCCTTGAAAACACTGTTCCTCGCTGCGGGGTTGTTGGCATTGACGCCCATTGCCCATGCCGCCAGTACCCTGGTCTACTGCTCCGAAGCCAGCCCCGCCGGTTTCGACCCCAGCCAATACACCAGCGGCACCGACTTTGATGCCTCGGCCGAAACCGTGTTCAACCGCCTGACCCAGTTCAAGCGCGGCGGGACCGAAGTCGAGCCGGGACTGGCGACCCGTTGGGAGGTGTCCGAGGATGGCCTGGCCTATACCTTCCACCTGCGCGACGGGGTCAAGTTCCACACCACCGAGTACTTCACACCGACCCGCGACTTTAATGCCGACGATGTGCTGTTCACCTTCCAACGCCTGTTGGACGCCAACCACCCATTCCGCCAGGCCTACCCGTCCGAATCGCCGTACTTCACCGACATGGGCCTGAACACCACGATCAAAAGCGTGGAAAAGCTCGACGAGCACAGCGTGCGCTTCAACCTTAATAACGTCGACGCCGCGTTCGTGCAGAACCTGGCCATGAGCTTTGCTTCCGTGCAATCGGCCGAGTACGCCGCGCAGTTGCTTGAACAAGGCAAGGCTGCCGATATCAACCAGAAGCCGGTCGGTACCGGGCCATTTGTGTTCAAGCGCTACCAGAAGGACTCGCAGATTCGCTACGTCGCCAATAAACAGTATTGGAAGCCTGAGGATGTGAAGCTTGACAACCTGGTATTCGCCATCACCCCCGACGCCGCGTCGCGCCTGCAAAAGCTCAAGACCGGCGAATGCCAGGTCAGCGGCTATCCGCGCCCCTCGGATATAGAGGTGATGAAGCAGGATCCCAACCTGCGCGTGCTGCAACAGGCAGGCTTCAATCTGGGCTTCCTGGCCTATAACGTGACCCATCCGCCGCTGGATCAACTCAAAGTGCGCCAGGCCCTGGACATGGCCATCGATAAGCCGGCGATTATCCAGGCGGTGTACCAAAGTGCCGGGCAATTGGCGCAAAACGCGCTACCTCCGGCCCAGTGGTCTTATGACCCCAACATCAAGGACGCGCCGCACGATCCGGCCAAAGCCCGGGCGCTACTAAAAGAAGCAGGGGTTGCACCAGGTACCACCATCAACTTGTGGGCGATGACCGTGCAGCGCGCCTCCAATCCCAATGCGCGAATGTCGGCGCAGATGATCCAGCAGGATTGGGCCAAGGTCGGGATCACCGCCAATATCGTCAGCTATGAGTGGGGCGAATACATAAAGCGCGCGAAAAACGGCGAGCACGATGTGATGATTTACGGCTGGACCGGCGACAACGGAGACCCCGATAACTGGCTTGGGGTGCTCTACAGTTGTGCGGCGGTAAAGGGCAGCAACTATGCAAAATGGTGTAACCCGCAGTACGACCAACTGGTGCAGAAGGCCAAGCTCAGCAGCAACCGTGACGAGCGCATCAAGTGGTATCAACAGGCGCAAAAAATACTTAAGGATCAAGTACCTATAACGCCTATTGCGAACTCGACGGTTTTCCAGCCACTGCGCAAGGAAGTCCAGGACTTCAAAATCAGCCCGTTTGGGCTGACGCCGTTCTATGGCGTAAGTCTGAATAAGTAACAATCACGCCCCAACCGAGTGCGCCAGACACCTCGGTTGGGCCGATTTAGCGCACTGCGCGCACCGAAAAAAACCTCGAAAATGCAGATTTGTGTCGAAAATTATATGAATGCGACATTCTTGTACGTTCGTACCACTCTTTGCCGCTTGTTGCCTCTCAACGTCTTGCAATGGGTATGGGGCCTGCATAAGTATCCGCAGGCCGACTCACGAGGTCGCCCTCAATTCCAAAAATGACAACAAATCATGAGGCCAACATGCTTAAACACGCAGTCATTCCGTTTTTAGTCAGCGCCGGTTTAATGGCCGCTGCACCTTTCGCCCAGGCGGCGACTAATCTGGTGTTCTGCTCCGAAGGGAGCCCGGCGGGTTTCGACCCAGGCCAGTACACCACCGGAACAGACTTCGATGCTTCGGCCGAAACCATGTTCAACCGTCTCAGCCAGTTCGAGCGTGGCGGCACCGCCGTGATTCCTGGCCTGGCCACCAAGTGGGACGTTTCCGAAGATGGCCTGACCTACACCTTCCACCTGCGCGAAGGGGTCAAGTTCCATACCACGCCGTACTTCAAGCCGACTCGTGAATTCAACGCCGACGACGTGCTTTTCACCTTCAACCGGATGATCAACAAAGACGATCCGTTCCGTAAGGCCTACCCCACCGAGTTCCCGTACTTCACGGACATGGGGATGGACACCAACATCAAGAACATCGAGAAAATCGACGACCACACCGTCAAGTTCACCCTTGGCACCGTGGACGCCGCGTTTATCCAGAACCTGGCCATGAGCTTCGCCTCGCTGCAGTCGGCCGAATACGCCGCCAAACTGTTGAAGGATGGCAAGCCCCAGGACATCAACCAGAAGCCGGTGGGCACTGGCCCGTTCGTGTTCAAGAGCTACCAGAAAGACTCCAACATCCGCTTCACCGGCAACAAGGATTACTGGAAGCCTGAAGACGTGAAGATCGATAACCTGATCTTCGCCATCACCACCGACCCATCGGTGCGTGTGCAAAAACTCAAGAAGAACGAATGCCAGGTCACCCTCTTCCCACGTCCGGCCGACCTCAAGGCCCTGGGCGAAGACAAGACCCTGAAACTGCCACACCAGGCCGGTTTCAACCTGGGCTACATCGCCTACAACGTGATGCCTGTGCTCAAGGGCCAGACGGCGGCCAACCCACTGGCCGACCTGCGCGTACGCCAGGCCCTGGACATGTCGGTCAACAAGCAGCAGATCATCGACTCGGTTTACCAGGGCGCAGGCCAGCTGGCGGTCAACGCCATGCCGCCGACCCAGTGGTCCTATGACGAGACCATCAAGGACGTCCCGCACGACGTGGCCAAGGCCAAGGAGTTGCTCAAGGAAGCCGGCGTCAAGGAAGGCACCGAAATCACCCTGTGGGCCATGCCGGTCCAGCGTCCGTACAACCCCAACGCCAAGCTGATGGCCGAGATGCTGCAGAACGACTGGAAGCAGATCGGCTTGAAGGTCAACATCGTCAGCTACGAGTGGGGCGAGTACATCAAGCGCTCCAAGGGCGGTGAAAACCAGGCCATGATCATCGGCTGGAGCGGTGACAATGGTGACCCGGACAACTGGCTGAACGTGCTGTTCGGCTGCGACTCCCTGGCGGGCAACAACTTCTCCAAATGGTGTGACAAGAAATTCGACGGCATCGTAAAAGAAGCCAAGGCCACGTCGGATGTCGCCAAGCGCACCGAACTGTACAAACAGGCGCAACACGTCCTCAAAGGTGCAGTCCCCATGACACCTATCGCACACTCGACGGTGTATCAACCCATGCGCAACAACGTGCAGGACTTCAAGATCAGCCCATTTGGCTTGAATTCCTTCTACGGGGTGAGCGTCAGCAAGTAGGACGCCTTGGCGGCGACGTTTCATAACGTCGCCGTTATTGCATCCGCCAAGACCTTAGGAATCGGACTACGTTCGCAGGCGCTGCCGACCTACAGCAGCTGACTGCAAGGGTAAAGTCCGATCCCTACAAGGTCTGTCCGGTTCTGCGCATTTACTGCCTTGCCCGCGTTCCCTAACGTCGAGGTAGGCAAACACGCAGTTCCGATACGGCATTTGCTGTGGATGGGAGCAGTGCTTTCGCCATGCCAGGTAAGGCGTGGTGACTGTTCACTGACGAAAACGATAAACATGGATTGGGGACCGTCATGCGCCATACCACCGTTCTATCTGCAATATTGGGTACCAGCCTGTTGGCCGTCGCTTCGATGGGCCAGGCTGGCGAGAAAAAAAGCCTGGTGTTCTGCTCTGAAGGCAGCCCGGCCGGGTTCGATACCGCGCAATACACCACCGCCACCGACAACGATGTGGCCGAGCCGATCTACAACCGCCTGGTTGAGTTTGAAAAGGGCGAGACCGGTGTCGTACCAGGCTTGGCGACCAAGTGGGATATTTCGCCCGATGGCCTGACCTACACCTTCCATCTGCGCGAAGGGGTGAAGTTCCACAGCAACAAGGAATTCAAGCCGACACGGGATTTCAATGCCGATGACGTGCTGTTCACCTTCAACCGCATGCTTGATCCCAACCATCCGTTCCGTAAGGCCTACCCCACGGAGTTTCCGTACTTCAACGGCATGAGCCTGAACAAGAACATCGCCAAGGTCGAGAAAACCGACCCGCACACCGTGGTGATGACCCTCAATACGGTCGACGCGGCGTTTGTCCAGAACATCGCCATGAGCTTCGCGGCGATCCTCTCCGCTGAATACGCCGAGCAACTGCTCAAGGCCGGCAAACCCAGCGATATCAACCAGAAGCCGATCGGCACCGGGCCGTTCGTGTTCCAGCGGTACCAGAAGGATTCGCAGATCCGTTACGCCGGCAATAAACAGTATTGGGACCCGAGCAAGGTCAAGCTCGACCAACTGATTTTCGCCATCAACACCGACGCGTCGGTGCGGGTACAGAAGCTCAAGGCCAATGAATGCCAGGTCACCCTGCATCCACGCCCCGCCGATGTCGACGCGCTCAAGGCCGACCCGAACCTGCAACTGCTGACCAAGCCGGGCTTCAACCTCGGCTACATCGCCTACAACGTGCGGCACAAACCCTTCGACCAGCTCGAAGTGCGCCAGGCGCTGGACATGGCGGTGAACAAGCAGAGCATCCTCAACGCCGTGTACCAGGGCGCGGGGCAACTGGCAGTCAATGCCATGCCGCCGACCCAATGGTCCTACGACGACAGCATCAAGGACGCCGCCTACAACCCGGAAAAAGCCAAGGAACTGCTCAAGGCTGCGGGCGTCAAGGAAGGCACCGAGATCACCCTGTGGGCCATGCCGGTACAGCGCCCGTACAACCCCAACGCCAAGCTGATGGCCGAGATGCTGCAAAACGACTGGGCCAAGATCGGCCTCAAGGTCAAGATCGTCAGCTATGAGTGGGGCGAGTACATCAAGCGCATCAAGAACGGCGAACACGATATCAGCCTGATTGGCTGGACCGGCGACAACGGTGACCCGGACAACTGGCTGGGCACCCTCTACAGCTGCGACGCCATCGGCGGGAACAACTACTCGATGTGGTGTGACCCGGCGTACGACAAGCTGATCAAGCAAGCCAAGGTCGTCACCGACCGAGAACAACGGACTGTTCTGTACAAACAGGCGCAGCAGCTGCTCAAACAGCAGGTGCCGATCACGCCTGTCGCCCACTCGACGGTCAACCAGCCGTTAAGCACCAAAGTCGAAGGTTTCAAAGTGAGCCCCTTCGGCCGCAACGTGTTCTCGGGCGTCAGTATTACCCCATAAGAAAATAACCGGATGCGCAGAGCGAAGTTGGCTCTGCTGCAAACGTGCAGCTGTAATTCGCGAAATTTCCTACAGCAAACGTTTGCCCTAGCTTGAAGAGTTACACACCCAATAGCCGGCTCACTTAATAAGGCCGGCATAAAAAAAGAGAACCAAAGGAGCTCCACCCATGAAATTGAGCAGCAAAGTGCTACTGGCCATGGCCATCAGCAGCATCACCGCCACCGCTTACGCCGAACCTGCAAGCCAGGAGTTCGTGCCAACCACACTGGCCGGCGCCAGCGCCCAAAGCGAAGCCAAAGGCTTTATCGAAGACTTCAGCCTGGGCGGTCAGACGCGTAACTGGTACTCCCACGAGAGCCTGTACCGCGGCGGCAGCTTCAATTACACCAAGCATGGTAGAACCCTGACCGACCGCAACCGTACCAACTGGGTACAGGGCACTATCCTCAACGCCAGCTCGGGCTTCACCGAAGGTACCGTGGGCGTCAAGGCTGAAGTTGCGCTCTACAACATCGTGGCCCTTGATCGCAGCCGACGTGACGTCAAGGGCGGCTCCAACCGCACCCTGGCTCACTCCAACGGTGATCCCGTAGACCAGTGGAGCAAGCTGGGCCTGGCTAACGTGCAGTTCCGCGTTTCGAACAGTACGCTGACCGCCGGTCGCCAGAACTTCAGCACGCCGATTGTCGATACCATCGGCAACCGCGCACTGCCATCAAGCTTTCAAGGTGTGAGTTTCAACAGCGAAGAATTCAGCAACCTGTCGTTCCAGGGCGGCGTGTTTGACCGCGTTTCCCCACGTTCCGAACAGAGCCTGTCGAAGTTCCGCAGCGAGTACAGCCAACAAGGTGCACGCAGCGCGACAACCGACAAGGTCTACACCCTGGGCGCCAACTACCAGCCGCTCAAAAGCCTGAAAACCAGCTTCTTCGGCGCCAACGTCAAGGACTTCTGGAACCAGTACTACTTTGGCGCGACCCACGAGTTGGGTGACAGCCAGCAACTGGCCCTGACCACTGGCTTCAACTACTACAAAACCGTCGACGAAGGCAAAAAGCTGATGGGGGAAATCGACAACGATACCTTCTCCCTGTCCCTCGGCCTGGCGCATCAGGCCCACAGCCTGACCTTCTCCTACCAGCAAGTGAACGGTAACGAGTACTTCGACTACCTGCACGAAACCAACGGCATCTACCTGGCCAACTCCCTGACGTCGGACTTCAACGGCCCGAACGAGAAGTCCTTCCAGGTTGCCTACGCTATCAACATGGCTGAATACGGCGTGCCGGGCCTGAAGTTCAACGTCTACTCCGCACGCGGCTGGGGCATCGACGGTACTCACTACACGGGTAACAGCAACGGCGCTTACGCCTACACCGGCATCGAAAAGCAAGACGGCGAAAAACACCAGGAATACGGTGTTGGCGCAGCCTACGCGGTCCAGAGCGGCCCGCTCAAAGCCACGGCGATTCGTGCAACCTACGTTGAGCATCGCGGTAGCGAGAACCAGTTCGACGGCAGCGTCAAAGAATTCCGTGTGGTCACCACCATTCCGTTCAACATCCTTTAATTAGCGCCAGGTAAGCGGCGGGCTCAGGACGAGCCCGCCGTCTACATTTGTGTGGTTGAATCGATTGCAGAGGGCTCTTCGATGAAAATGCTCCCGTTACAAGCTGCCATGACCGCTGCACTGTTGAGTGTCGCGTTGGGCATTTCGGCCAAGCCGCTGGTGGTCTGCACCGAAGCCAGTCCGGAAGGCTTCGACCCGGTCGTGTACGTCACGGCTGTCACCGCCGACGCCGCCGCCGAAACCATGTTCAACCGCCTGGTGGACTTCAAGCCCGGCACCACTGAAATCGTGCCCGCACTCGCCAAATCGTGGGACATCAGTGAGGACGGCCTGACCTATACCTTCCACCTGCGTGATGACGTCAAGTTCCACACCACCGATTACTTCAAGCCTACGCGCAACCTGAATGCCGACGACGTGCTCTGGAGCTTCCAGCGTCAACTGGACCCGAAACACCCGTGGCACGACAAGTCAACCACCGGCTTCCCCTATTTCGAAAGCATGGGTTTCAAGGAACTGCTCAAAAGCGTCGAGAAGACCGATGACCACACCGTGGTCTTCACCCTGACCCGCCCCGAAGCGCCGTTCCTGGCCGATGTCGCAATGCCGTTCACCGCCATCCATTCCGCCGAATACGCCGACAAGCTGCTGGCCGCCAACAAGACCGGCGAGCTCAACAGCAAGCCGATCGGCACTGGCCCGTTCATTTTCACCCGCTACCAGAAAGACGCCCAGGTGCGCTTCAAGGCCAACCCGGAGTACTTCCGTGGCAAGCCGCCCGCCGATCCGCTGATCCTGGCCATCGCGGTAGATAACAACGTGCGCCTGCAAAAGCTCAAGGCCAATGAGTGCCAGATCGCCCTGTATCCAAAACCCGATGACCTGCCGAGCATCAAGGCCGATCCAAACCTCAAGGTCACGGAGCTGGCGGCAATGACCACCGCCTACACCGCGATGAACACCACCCGCAAGTACATGAGCGACGCGCGGGTGCGCCACGCGATCAACATCGCGTTCGACAAACAGGGCTATAACCAATCCCTGTACGGCAAAGGCAATGCCATCGACGCCACCGGCCCGTACCCGCCGACCCTGCTAGGCTTCAACGACAAATTGCAGAACCCGGCCCGCGACCTGGACAAGGCCCGCGCCCTGCTCAAGGAAGCCGGCGTGCCGGAAGGCACCGAGTTCACCCTGTTCACCCGCAACGGCGGCGGCCCGACCAACCCCAACCCGATGCTTGGCGCCCAGCGCATGCAGGCGGATCTGGCGCAGATTGGCCTGAAGGTCAATATCAAGGTCATGGAGTGGGGCGAAATGCTCAAGCGCGCCAAGGCTGGCGAGCACGACATGGTCTCTGCCGGCTGGGCCGGGGATAACGGCGATCCAGACAACTTCCTCACGCCGAACCTGAGTTGCGATGCCGCCAAAAACGGCGAAAACTACGCCCGCTGGTGTAACGAAGAGTTTCAGGGCTTGATCGACAAGGCCCGCGCCGTGGCTGAACCCGCCGAGCGCGCCGCACTCTATGAACAAGCGTTGGACGTTTTCGACAAGGACCAACCATGGATCCCCATGGCCTACCCGAAAATGTTCACCGCCATGCGTAAAAACGTCGAGGGATATACCCAAAGCCCCCTGACCAACAATAACTTCGCCACCACCCAGGTGAAGTAATAAGAGACGCCCGGCACCGTCGACGTTGACGGTGCCGGACCTGCCTAACCGGCTGATTGAGGTAGATACCACGATGTTTAGTTTTATTGCCCGCCGATTGGGGTTGTTGATCCCAACGTTCTTCGGCATCACGTTGCTGACTTTTGCGTTGATTCGCATGATCCCTGGCGACCCCGTAGAAGTCATGATGGGCGAAAGGCGGGTCGACCCCGAGATGCACGCCCAGGCAATGGAACGCCTTGGCTTGAACAAACCCTTGTATGCGCAATACCTGGACTACGTCGGCAAGCTCGCCCAGGGCGACCTCGGCGAATCCCTGCGTACCCGCACCAGCGTCTGGACCGAGTTCAGCGCCCTGTTCCCCGCGACCCTGGAACTGTCCATGGCCGCCCTGTTGTTCGCCGGTATCCTCGGGCTCTTGGCCGGGGTGATCGCGGCCTTGAAGCGAGGATCCCTGTTCGACCACGGGGTGATGGGCATCTCCCTGGCGGGATATTCGATGCCGATCTTCTGGTGGGGCCTGATCCTGATCATGTTCTTCTCGGTGAGCCTGGGCTGGACCCCGGTTTCCGGGCGTATCGACCTGCTCTACGACATCGAGCCGCGCACCGGCTTCATGCTGATCGACACCCTGCTGGCCGACGAGCCGGACGCGTTCTGGGATGCCCTGCACCACCTGATCCTGCCAGCCATCGTGCTCGGCACCATCCCGCTGGCGGTGATTGCGCGGATGACCCGCTCCTCGATGCTGGAAGTCCTGCGCGAAGACTACATCCGCACCGCCAAGGCCAAAGGCCTGTCGCCGGCACGCGTGGTGTTCGTACACGGCCTGCGCAATGCGCTGATTCCGGTGCTGACCGTGGTCGGCCTGCAAGTCGGCACACTGCTGGCCGGTGCCGTCCTGACCGAAACCATCTTCTCGTGGCCCGGCATCGGCAAATGGCTGATCGAAGCCATTGGCGCACGGGACTACCCGGTGGTGCAAAACGGCATCCTGCTGATCGCCTGCCTGGTGATCCTGGTGAACTTCGTGGTGGATATCCTCTACGGCTTCGCCAACCCACGCATCCGTCACCAGCGCTGAGATCATGACCATGACCACACCTACTCAAGTGTCAGCAGTCGATCAAAGCCTGCTGTACCCGTCGCCGTACAAAGAATTCTGGCAAGCCTTCTCCAAGAACAAGGGCGCGGTTGCCGGCCTGCTGTTCATGTTGCTGATCGTGTTCTGTGCGATCTTTGCCCCGTGGGTTGCCCCCCATAACCCCAGCGAGCAATACCGTGACTTCCTGCTGACCCCGCCGTCGTGGCTTGAAGGCGGGCAGATACAGTTCCTGCTGGGCACCGACGAACTGGGCCGTGACTTGCTGTCGCGCCTGATCCAGGGCTCGCGCCTGTCGTTGCTGATCGGCTTGTCATCGGTGGTGATGTCGCTGATTCCGGGGATCCTGCTGGGCCTGTTCGCCGGGTTCTTCCCGCGCCTGCTCGGCCCGACCATCATGCGATTGATGGACATCATGCTGGCCCTGCCATCGCTGCTGCTGGCCGTGGCGATTGTCGCCATCCTCGGCCCTGGCCTGATCAACACCGTGATCGCGATTGCCATTGTGTCGCTGCCATCCTATGTGCGCCTGACCCGCGCCGCCGTGATGGGCGAGCTCAACCGTGACTACGTGACGGCCGCGCGCCTGGCCGGTGCCGGCCTGCCGCGCCTGATGTTCGTCACGGTGCTGCCCAACTGCATGGCCCCCCTGATCGTGCAGGCCACCTTGAGCTTCTCCTCGGCGATTCTCGATGCCGCGGCCCTGGGCTTCCTCGGCCTTGGTGTCCAACCGCCAACCCCCGAGTGGGGCACCATGCTGGCTTCGGCCCGTGACTACATCGAACGCGCCTGGTGGGTCGTGAGCCTGCCTGGCTTGACCATTTTGCTCAGCGTGCTGGCAATCAACCTGATGGGCGACGGACTGCGCGATGCGCTAGACCCGAAACTCAAGAATGCCGCGTGAGGAGATTCCCATGTCACTGCTAGAAATCAAGAATCTCAATGTGCGCTTCGGCGACAAGACTGCCGTGCCAGTGGTCGACGGGCTTGATCTGTCCGTGGACAAAGGCGAAGTACTGGCCATCGTTGGCGAGTCGGGCTCGGGTAAATCCGTGACCATGATGGCGCTGATGGGCCTGATCGAGCACCCCGGCATCGTCAGCGCCGACTCTCTGACCTTCGACGGCAAGGACATGCTCAAGCTGAGCAACCGTCAGCGCCGCCAGATCGTCGGTAAAGACCTGGCGATGGTGTTCCAGGACCCGATGACCGCGCTGAACCCCAGCTATACCGTGGGTTTTCAGATTGAAGAAGTGCTGCGCCTGCACCTGAAAATGTCCGGCAAGCAAGCGCGCAAGCGTGCCATCGAGTTGCTGGAAAAAGTCGAAATCCCCGGCGCTGCCAGCCGCATGGACGCCTACCCGCACCAGTTGTCGGGCGGTATGAGCCAGCGTGTGGCGATTGCCATGGCCATTGCCGGCGAGCCCAAACTGCTGATCGCAGATGAACCGACCACGGCGCTGGACGTAACCATCCAGGCACAGATCATGGAGCTGCTGCTGGCCCTGCAGAAAGAACAGAACATGGGCCTGGTACTGATCACCCACGACCTCGCGGTAGTAGCAGAAACCGCCCAGCGCGTGTGCGTGATGTATGCCGGCCAAGCGGTGGAAGTCGGCCAGGTGCCGGGGTTGTTCGACGTACCGGCGCACCCGTACAGCGAAGCATTGCTGGCGGCGATCCCGGAACACAGCATGGGCGCCGAGCGCCTGGCAACGTTGCCGGGTATCGTCCCTGGTCGCTATGACCGCCCACAAGGTTGCCTGTTGTCGCCACGCTGCCCGTACGTGCAAGACAGCTGCCGCCAGACCCGTCCGACCCTGGACCCGCAAGCCCACAGCCTTGTGCGCTGCTTCTACCCCTTGAACCAGGAGGTGGCGTAATGGCCGTCGTTCTTACCGCCCGCGACCTGACCCGTCACTACGAAGTGTCCCGCGGCCTGTTCAAGGGCCACGCCACCGTGCGCGCCCTCAATGGCGTGTCGTTTGAGCTGGAGGCCGGCAAGACCCTGGCGGTTGTGGGTGAGTCGGGTTGCGGCAAATCCACCCTGGCCCGGGCATTGACGCTGATTGAAGAGCCATCGTCCGGATCCTTGAAAATCGCCGGCCAGGAAGTCGCCGGCGCCGACAAGGCCCAGCGCAAACAACTGCGCAAAGACGTGCAGATGGTGTTCCAGAGCCCTTACGCGTCGTTGAATCCACGGCAGAAAGTCGGTGACCAACTGGGCGAGCCGCTGCTGATCAACACCAACCTGTCCGCCGCCGAGCGCCGGGAAAAAGTCCAGGCGATGATGAAGCAAGTGGGCTTGCGCCCTGAGCATTATCAGCGCTACCCGCATATGTTCTCCGGTGGTCAGCGCCAGCGGATCGCCCTGGCCCGGGCGATGATGTTGCAGCCCAAGGTGTTGGTGGCGGATGAGCCGACCTCGGCGCTGGACGTGTCGATCCAGGCCCAGGTGCTCAACCTGTTCATGGATCTGCAGCAGCAGTACAACACCGCCTATGTGTTCATCTCCCACAACCTGGCGGTGGTGCAACACGTGGCAGATGACGTGATGGTGATGTACCTCGGCCGCCCGGTGGAAGTGGGTCCCAAGGAAGACATCTACGCACGCCCCCTGCACCCGTACACCCAGGCGCTGTTGTCGGCCACCCCGACCATCCATCCGGACCCGAACAAGCCGAAGATCAAGATCGTCGGCGAACTGCCCAACCCGCTGAACCCGCCACCTGGCTGCGCCTTCCACAAGCGCTGCCCGTACGCGACCGAGCGCTGCAGCAGTGAAGAGCCGCTGCTGCGTGAACTGGACAACCGCCAGGTGGCTTGCCATCACGCGGAGCAGTTCGTGGCCTAAACCCCTGTGGGGACGGGCTTGTGTGGGAGCGGGCTTGCCCGCGAAGGCGGCGTTTCAGCCACTGAATGAGGTGCTGACCCACCGTCTTCGCGGGCAAGCCCGCTCCCACAGGAAATCGCGGTAATACCGAGTTGTACAGCCTCTCCCGCCAGATTGCGCATCAATCTGGCAGGAGGGGCTTTTTTGTTTTTGGGGGCCGCATCGGGGCTTGGGCAAAGTGTAAAAGTTGTAAATGACATTTACTTGTATTTGATAATGAATAGCATTCCGGCGCATAGAGCGCGCCGAATCCTGCTGGAAGGCAATTCTGGTGCGTCTCGCTCAGTTGCCACCTTCCTTAAAGGATTTTGCGGACATGTCACCTCGATTCAGGCTCAGCCATTTCTCCCTGGCGTTTATCGCCGCCCTTTCTTCCCCCGCACTGCTCGCGGACACCCAGGAAAGAGAACACGGCAAAGTGCCGGTGCAAGCGAGTGACCTGCCAGTCGATGGCACCTCCCAAGCGTTGGAACTGAGCGAAACACGAATTCTGGGCACCGCCGCCGAAGAGCTCAAACAAGCTCCCGGCGTGTCGATCATCACCGCCGAAGACATCAAGAAGCGCCCACCGACCAACGATCTGTCGGACATCATCCGCCGTGAGCCAGGTGTCAACCTGACCGGCAACAGCTCCAGCGGCAGCCGCGGCAACAATCGCCAGATCGACCTGCGCGGCATGGGCCCGGAAAACACCCTGATCCTGATCGATGGCAAGCCATCGACCTCGCGTAACGCCGTGCGCTACGGCTGGAGCGGCGATCGCGACACCCGTGGCGAAACCAACTGGGTGCCGGCCGAGGAAGTCGAACGCATCGAAATCCTGCGTGGCCCGGCTGCCGCGCGCTATGGCTCCGGCGCCATGGGCGGGGTGGTCAACATCATCACCAAGCGCCCGACCGACCAGTTGCACGGCTCGCTGACCACCTATGTGTCGCTGCCGGAAGACGACGCCGAAGGCATGAGCAAACGCACCAACTTCAACCTCAGCGGCCCGTTGAGCGATACCTTGGCGTTCCGGGTCTACGGCGGCCTGAACAAGACCGATGCCGACGACTCCAACATCAACCAGGCCGAGCAGGCCACCGCCGATTCGTTGGTAGCGGGCCGCGAAGGCGTGCGCAACAAGGACGTCAACGGCCTGCTCAGCTGGCAATTCACCCCCGAACAAACCTTGGACCTGGAAGCCAGCTACAGCCGCCAGGGCAATATCTTCGCCGGCGACACCATGCTCAACGGCGGCGGCACCTTCGTTAACAGCCTGGTCGGCAAGGAAACCAGCGTGATCCAGCGCAGCAGCTTCTCCGCCACCCACCGCGGCGAGTTTGATTGGGGTTCGACCATGGCCTCGCTGAGCCACGACCTGACCCGCAACGAGCGCCTCAACGAAGGCCTGGCGGGCTCCGGCGAGGGCGCGCCGTCAGCCACGGCCGGTCGTTTCGAATCGCGGTTGCGCAACACCCGCGCCACCGCCGAGGTCAACCTGCCCCTGAGCTTGGGCACTGAGCAAGTCCTGACCCTGGGCAGCGAATACCTCTATGAGTCGATGAACGACCCAGGCTCGCTGCGCCCCCAGAGCTACGACCCAGGCACCGGCGGCGTGCCCAGCATTCCGGGCGTCAGCCGCAGCAGCACCAAGACCACCGCGTCGAGTTACGCGCTGTTCGCCGAAGACAACATCGAAGTCGGCAGCAAGACCATCATTACCCCCGGCCTGCGCTACGACAACCATGAAGAGTACGGCGGTAACTGGAGCCCGAGCCTCAACGCCTCACACCAGTTGACCGATGAACTGAGCCTCAAGGGTGGTATCGCCCGGGCCTACAAGACCCCGAACTTGTACCAGTCCAACCCCAACTATTTGCTGTACAGCCGGGGCAACGGCTGCAATGCCGGCGAAACCAACTCCGGTGGCTGCTACCTGGTGGGTAACCCGGACCTGAAACCGGAAATCAGCGTCAACAAGGAAATCGGCCTGGCCTTCGACAAAGGCACCTGGCGCACCAGCGCGACCTATTTCCGCAACGACTACAAGAACAAAATCAACGCCAGCAACCAGGCCGCCTTCCGCCTGGACGGTGGTCGGCGCGTGCTGCAATGGGAAAACAGCGGCGCGGCATTGGTCCAGGGCATCGAGGGCAACCTGTTCATGACCCTGCGCGACGACCTGGACTGGAACACCAACCTGACCTACATGATCGACTCCAAGGACAAAGACACCGGCGAGCCGTTGAGCATCATCCCCAAGTACACGGTCAACACCACACTCGACTGGCAGGCAACCGACAAGCTGTCGTTCCAGGTCAGCGGCACCTACTACGGCAAGCAAGAGGCGCCCACCCTCAACTCCCGTAGCGCCAACAATTACGATCGCACCGCCCAGCAGGATGTCGACCCGTACGGCTTGATGGGCTTGAGCAGTGGTTATGAGTTCACCAAGAACCTGAGCGTGCGCGTGGGCATCGAAAACCTGCTGGACAAGCGCCTGTATCGCAAAGGCAACGCGGATGACGCGGGTGCACAGACCTATAACGAGCCGGGGCGTGCTTACTTTGCGTCGGTGACTGCTTCGTTCTGACGATACACCTCAAGACCTCCTACTCCGCCTGGCATGCCGGGCGGAACTTTACTTAGGCTTAATCCAGACTTATCTGTAGTCCCGACATAACAACAGAGTAAGTCCAGAAACAAACCACACCCCAAGAGCATTAAACTCTTATCAAACTCCGAAACTTCCGAAACATGTAACACCACCCCGTTTTAATATTGCCCTGGCTAAAACCCGAGATTAAAGTCTGCCGCTCCGCTTTTCACCCACAGGTAGACTTTATGAAATACCGCGCTATATCCCGTTCACTGGAAAATCTGCTGAGCACAATCTATGAAGATGGTGACGTCAGCTTTGAAGAGTTCAAAAACCTGCAAGCCGAGTCGGACCGCCGCTGGGAATCGGTCACGCAAGAGCTAGGCAAGAACAACACCCTGGTTTCTTTCCAGAGCGCCATGGATGTTGCCATGCACTTGCTGTACTTGAGTGTGACCCATATAAAAAACCAGGAAATCACCGACTTTGGTGAAGCCATCGTCAAAGATGCGATAGTTGCACAAGTTGAAACAATACGCGCAGGCGCAGAACTTTCCCTCAAGCAACTTAAAGTTGGCCCCAACACTTTATAACCCACTTGTAGGAGCGAGCTTGCTCGCGAAAAGCGTCAACGATAACGCGGGCATTCTGGTTCAACGCGATGCCCCTGCGTTCTTCGCGAGCAAGCTTGTTCCTACAAAAGACGGGACAGCGGCGACAAAAAAGGGCGAAGCCATCACGGCTTCGCCCTTTTTAGTACCACCCGGTACCTTAGTGGTGTTCGCGGGTAGCGCGGAACTTCACATCCGGCCAACGCTCTTCCATCAGCGCCAGATTGACCCGGGTCGGCGCCAGGTAGGTCAGGTGACCGCCGCCGTCGATGGCGAGGTTTTCCACCGCTTTGTTGGAGAACTCTTCCAACTTCTTCTTATCGCTGCAATCGATCCAACGCGCGGAGTACACGGTGATCGGCTCGTAGGAGCATTCGACCTTGTATTCCTCTTTCAAGCGGCTGGCGACCACATCGAACTGCAGCACACCGACGGCGCCGAGGATGATGTCGTTGCTGCGCTCGGGGAAGAACACCTGAGTGGCGCCCTCTTCGGCCAATTGCTGCAAGCCCTGGCGCAGTTGCTTGGACTTGAGCGGGTCGCGCAGGCGCACGCGGCGGAACAGTTCCGGGGCGAAGTGCGGGATACCGGTGAAGCCCAGTGCTTCGCCTTCAGTGAAGGTGTCGCCGATCTGGATGGTGCCGTGGTTGTGCAGGCCGATGATGTCGCCGGCAAACGCTTCTTCCAGTTGCTCACGCTCGGAAGAGAAGAACGTCAGGGCGTCGCCGATGCGCACGTCCTTGCCAGTGCGCACGTGGCGCATCTTCATGCCTTTTTCGTATTTGCCGGAGCAGATACGCATAAAGGCGATACGGTCGCGGTGCTTGGGATCCATGTTCGCCTGGATCTTGAATACGAAACCGCTGAATTTTTCTTCGACCGGCTCAACGGTGCGCTCATTGGCAACTCGCGCCAGGGGTTTCGGCGCCCAGTTCACGACAGCATCAAGCACGTGATCGACACCAAAGTTGCCCAGTGCGGTACCGAAGAATACCGGGGTCAACTGGCCGTCGAGGAATTCCTGCTGGTTGAATTCGTGGCAGGCGCCCTGCACCAGTTCCAGCTGGTCGACAAAGCGGTCGTACTCGTCACCCAGGTGGGCGCGGGCTTCGTCGGAGTCGAGCTTCTCGATGATTTTCACATCGGTGCGCTCATGACCATGGCCGGCGGTGTAGACAATGATGTAGTCATCGGCCAGGTGGTACACGCCCTTGAAGTCGCGGTAGCAACCAATCGGCCAGGTGATCGGCGCGGCCTTGATTTTCAGGACGGCTTCGATTTCATCCAACAATTCGATAGGGTCGCGGATATCCCGGTCGAGTTTGTTGATGAAGCTGACGATCGGCGTATCACGCAGGCGGCACACGTCCATCAGGGCGATGGTGCGTGGCTCGACGCCTTTACCGCCGTCGAGGACCATCAAGGCCGAGTCCACCGCGGTCAGGGTGCGGTAGGTGTCTTCGGAGAAGTCTTCGTGGCCCGGGGTGTCGAGCAGGTTGATCATGTGTTCGCGATAGGGGAACTGCATGACCGACGTGGTAATGGAAATACCCCGCTGCTTCTCCATCTCCATCCAGTCGGAGGTGGCATGGCGATCGGACTTGCGGGATTTCACCGTGCCGGCCACCGCGATTGCCTTGCCCATCAGCAGGAGCTTTTCGGTGATGGTGGTTTTACCGGCATCGGGGTGGGAAATAATGGCGAAAGTGCGGCGTTTCGCGACTTCGGCGGCCTGGTGGGTCATGGGAAATCGCCTGGCAGGTGAGTCAAAAAAGGGCGGCGAGTATAGCGCAAACCCAGGGAGCCAGACCACCGTTCAGCCCATTGGGGGTGGCTAATTGCTGCCAAGTATGGAACCTTTTAAAAGGTAGAGACGTCCACTCCCCTGCTACCGCACTCGTAACAGGGGCTGAAAAATCAGCAAGTTAGCCTGACGAGGCTGCGCTCATGGCTCGATTTGATACCGCGTTGCCGGTATTGGCGAGCTGCTTTTCGCGACCATATTCGCCGACAGCCAGGAATGGCATTGCCGCTCGGAAATGTGTTCGCCGACAAAAGAAAAAAGGAGTCCGCCTGTGGCTATTCGCTATGGCAAAGGGCTGATAGGAGGAGTGGTTGTCGTCGCTCTCCTGGCCCTGCTGGTCCACTGGATCGGCATCAACACGATCGAACTGTACCGCGACGATTTGTTGTTTTACCTGCAAGCTCATTTGATCCTGGTTCTAGTCTCCATGCTGGCCGCCCTCGTTGTGGGCATCCCCGCCGGTATCCTGCTTAGCCGACCGAACATGGTCGGGCGTGCAGAACGCTTCATGCAGATCTTCAACATCGGCAACACCGTCCCTCCCCTGGCCGTACTGGCCATCGCCCTCGGCGTCCTCGGCATCGGCAGCGGCCCGGCGATCTTCGCCCTGTTCCTCGCCTCCTTGCTGCCCATTGTGCGCAACACCTACGAAGGCCTGAAAAACGTGCAGGGTTCCTTGAAGGAAGCCGCCGTCGGCATCGGCATGACCCCGCGCCAGGTGTTGTTTCGCGTCGAACTGCCCAACGCCGTGCCGATCATCATCGGTGGCGTGCGCGTGGCCCTGGCAATCAACGTCGGCACCGCACCGCTGGCGTTCCTGATTGGTGCCAACAGCCTGGGTAGCCTGATCTTCCCCGGCATCGCCCTGAACAATCAGCCGCAATTGCTGCTCGGCGCCGCGTGTACCGCGCTGCTGGCCTTGCTGCTTGACGGTCTGGTGACCATGGCCAGCCGCCTCTGGCTGGAACGCGGGTTGCGTCCGTCTTAAGGCTGGGTAAAGGAATCGACATGAAAAAATTGAGCTTGATATTAGGCTGCGTCCTGCTGTTTGCAGGCATTGCGCAAGCCGCCGAAAAACCGGTGATCCGCATCGGTGCCCGGGTATTTACCGAGCAGACCCTGCTGGCGGAAATCACCTCCCAGTACCTGCGCACCAAGGGCTATGACACCCGCGTGACCGGCGGTCTGGGCAGCAACCTGGCGCGCAGCGCCCAGGAAAGCGGGCAACTGGACCTGATCTGGGAATACACCGGCGTGTCCCTGGTGGCCTACAACCATGTGGACGAGAAGCTCGACAGCGAACAGTCCTACGCAAGGGTTAAAGAACTCGACGCGAAAAAAGGCCTGGTCTGGCTGTCGCCGTCGAAGTTCAGCAACACCTACGCGCTGGCACTGCCAGAAAACGTGGCCAAGGAATTCCCGCAGGTCAACAGCATCAGCGACCTGACCAAGGCCCTGGCCGAGGACACCAAGGAAAACCGCCTGGTGGCCCTGGACACAGAGTTTGCCAACCGTTCCGACGGCATGGCCGGCATGGTCAAGCTGTACGACATGAACCTCACCCGCAAGAACACCCGGCAGATGGACGCAGGCCTGGTCTACACCGCGCTGCGTAATGGCCAAGTGTTTGCCGGGCTGGTGTACACCACTGACGGACGCCTCAACGCCTTCAAGTTGAAGCTGCTGGAAGACGATCTGCATTACTTCCCGGACTACACCGCAGCGCCTGTGGTGCGTCAGGTGTATCTGGATGCTCACCCGCAACTGGCCGCCGACCTCAAGCCACTGGCGGCGCTGTTCGACGATGAAACCATGCGCCAGCTGAACGCGCGGGTCGACGTCGACCATGAAAGCCCATCCGCCGTTGCCGCTGATTTCCTGCGCCAGCACCCACTCAACTAAAAGAGGAGAAGACATGGAATTCCTGAACGCCTTTTCCCATCTTGATTGGGCCCAAGTCCTGCACCTGACCTGGCAGCACATCACCCTGGTCGGTATCGCCGTGATCCTCGCGATTGTCGTAGGCGTGCCCCTGGGCGTGCTGATGACCCGCTTCCCGACCTTGGCCGGCCCGTTGCAGGCCAGCGCCACGGTGTTGCTGACCGTGCCGTCGATTGCGCTGTTCGGCCTGCTGCTGCCGTTCTACTCCAAGTTCGGCCAGGGCCTGGGGCCGATGCCGGCGATCACCGCGGTGTTCCTCTACTCCCTGCTGCCGATCATGCGTAACACCTACCTGGCCCTGACCGGCGTCGAACCGGGCATTCGCGAAGCCGCCAAAGGCATCGGCATGACCTTCGGCCAGCGCCTGCGCATGGTCGAGTTGCCCATCGCCGTGCCGGTGATCCTCGCCGGCGTGCGCACCGCCGTCGTGATGAACATCGGTGTGATGACCATTGCCGCCACCATCGGTGCCGGTGGTCTGGGTGTACTTATTCTGGCTTCCATCAGCCGCAGCGACATGTCGATGCTGATCGTTGGCGCCGTGCTGGTCAGTCTCCTGGCCATCTTCGCCGACCTGCTTCTGCAATGGCTGCAACGCTCGCTGACTCCAAAAGGATTGCTCAAATGATCGAACTTCAAAACCTGTCCAAGACCTTCCAAAGCAACGGCAAGACTGTCACCGCCGTCAACGATGTAAGCCTGACCGTCAATGAAGGCGAGATTTGCGTATTCCTCGGCCCCTCGGGCTGTGGCAAGAGCACCACGCTGAAAATGATCAACCGCCTGATCAAGCCCACCTCGGGCAAGATCCTGATCAACGGCGAAGACACCACCGACCTCGACGAAGTGACCCTGCGCCGCAACATCGGCTACGTGATCCAGCAGATCGGCCTGTTCCCCAACATGACCATCGAGGAAAACATCGTGGTCGTGCCCAAGCTGCTGGGCTGGGACAAGCAAAAATGCCACGACCGCGCCCGCGAGTTGATGAGCATGATCAAGCTCGAACCCAAGCAGTACCTGCACCGCTACCCGCGCGAACTGTCGGGCGGCCAGCAACAGCGGATCGGCGTGATCCGTGCCCTGGCGGCCGACGCACCGCTGCTGCTGATGGATGAGCCGTTCGGCGCGGTCGACCCGATCAACCGCGAGATGATCCAGAACGAGTTCTTCGAGATGCAACGCGCGCTGAACAAGACCGTGATCATGGTCAGCCACGACATCGACGAAGCAATCAAGCTGGGCGACAAGATCGCCATCTTCCGCGCCGGCAAGCTGTTGCAGATCGACCATCCGGACACCCTGCTGGCCCATCCTGCCGACGAGTTTGTCAGCAACTTTGTCGGCCAGGACAGCACCCTCAAGCGCCTGCTGCTGGTCAAGGCCGAAGACGCGGCAGACAACGCCCCGTCGGTCAGCCCGGAAACCCCGGTAGCCGATGCCCTGGAATTGATGGACGAGCATGACCGCCGCTATGTGGTGGTCACTTGCGCCGAGAACAAGGCGCTGGGGTATGTACGACGTCGCGACCTGCATCGTCAGACCGGTACCTGCGCCCAATACCTGCGCGAGTTCAACGCCACCGCAGCGTTTGACGAGCACTTGCGCATCCTGTTGTCACGCATGTACGAGTTCAACCGCTCGTGGCTGCCGGTGATGGATGCCGAGCGGGTGTTTTTGGGTGAAGTGACCCAGGAGTCGATTGCCGAGTACCTGAGCTCCGGCAAGTCCCGTGGGGGCAAGACCAGTATCGTGTCGCCTGCCGAGACTGCCTTGGCCTGATAGACCGCTATCGCAGGCAAGCCAGCTCCCACAGTTGGAATGCAATCCCTGTAGGAGCTGGCTTGCCTGCGATGAATACACCGCAAATCCATCTGATCAGCCCCATCCGGGGAACATCAATCCGTCACACCGGTCGGTTACATAAGTAGCTGCACTGCGCCTCGCGACGAACGCGTGCAAAAACGCGACATTTTTAGTTGATCTCAAGCCCCTCACGCCCTAAAGTTCGCGCCGAACGTCCATGCTGGAAACGATCCATCCGGCTCAAGTACTGACGACGAGACAGCAAGGCCAAGGGAAGCTTATCCCATGGCCTTTTTGCTTTCGGCGACATGCCTTGGGAAGTAGGCGAACCAAAGTGGGGATACGGAGGACGTTCATTTGCACCCATTGTTAATTTCAGTTTGCCCTTAGGAGTTCCCAGCATGTCGATCAATGTCGAAGACTATTTCGCGCGCGCCACGTTTGACAAAATGAAGGCGTTCGCCGACAAGCAAGAAACCCCGTTCGTGGTGATCGACACCGCGATGATCAGCCAGGCCTACGACGACCTGCGCGCCGGTTTCGAATTCGCCAAGGTGTACTACGCCGTCAAGGCCAACCCTGCCGTCGAGATCATCGACCTGTTGAAAGACAAGGGCTCGAGCTTCGACATCGCCTCGATCTACGAGCTGGACAAGGTCATGGACCGTGGCGTCAGCGCCGACCGTATCAGCTACGGCAACACCATCAAGAAATCCAAGGACATCCGCTACTTCTACGAGAAAGGCGTGCGCCTGTTCTCCACCGACTCCGAAGCCGACCTGCGCAACATCGCCAAGGCCGCGCCGGGTTCGAAAGTGTATGTGCGTATCCTCACCGAAGGCTCGACCACGGCCGACTGGCCTTTGTCGCGCAAATTCGGCTGCCAGACCGACATGGCCATGGACCTGCTGATCCTCGCCCGCGACCTGGGCCTGGTGCCCTACGGCATCTCGTTCCACGTCGGTTCGCAACAGCGTGATATCAGCGTGTGGGACGCAGCCATCGCCAAGGTCAAGGTGATCTTCGAGCGCTTGAAAGAAGAAGACGGCATCCACCTCAAGCTGATCAACATGGGTGGCGGCTTCCCGGCCAACTACATCACCCGTACCAACAGCCTGGAAACCTACGCCGAGGAAATCATCCGCTTCCTCAAGGAAGACTTCGGTGACGAACTGCCGGAAATCATCCTGGAGCCAGGCCGTTCGTTGATCGCCAACGCCGGGATCCTGGTCAGTGAAGTAGTGTTGGTTGCACGTAAATCGCGCACCGCCGTCGAGCGTTGGGTGTACACGGATGTGGGCAAGTTCTCCGGCCTGATCGAAACCATGGACGAAGCCATCAAGTTCCCGATCTGGACCGAGAAAAAAGGCGAGATGGAAGAAGTGGTCATCGCCGGTCCTACCTGCGACAGCGCCGATATCATGTACGAAAACTACAAGTACGGCCTGCCGCTGAACCTGGCCATTGGTGATCGCCTGTACTGGTTGTCCACCGGTGCGTACACCACCAGCTACAGCGCAGTTGAATTCAACGGTTTCCCACCGCTGAAATCCTTCTACGTCTGACACAGGCCCACTGTAGGAGCGAGCTCGCTCGCGAAGAACCCGAGAACGACGCGTTCATTCTGAATGTACGCGTTATCGTTAGCGATCTTCGCGAGCAAGCTCGCTCCTACAGGGTTTCAAGCTGCGCCTTGTGCAGCCGGTCGTACGCCACTGTTGACCACCCGCCTCCACTGCTAAGCGGCTGGACGTTACATACAAAAGCCCCGTGCATCGGATGCCCGGGGCTTTTGTATGTAAAAAGGAATCTTTCTCGACAACTCACGGCATAATGCGCGCCGTAAAATTCCTATCCAGCTCAGCGAGGCCGTCCGACGTGTTGAAGAAGACCCTATTCCAGTTGCACTGGTTTTTCGGCATTACCGCCGGGCTGGTGTTGGCATTGATGGGGATTACCGGGGCTGCGTGCTCGTTCCAGGATGAGATCCTGCGGGCGCTCAACCCGACGGTACTGACTGTGGAGAAGCAACCTGCCGGTGTGCTGCCACCCGCCGAACTGGTGCGCAAACTCGAAGCCACCGAAGGCAAGACCGTGTCCATGCTGTGGGTGGAAAGCGAAAGTGGCAACGCCGCCCGCGTCTTCTTCACGCCGCCAGCGGGCGAACGCCGGGGGCAGATGCGCTACTTCGACCCGTACACCGGCGACTACCTAGGCGACGCCGTCGGCCAGGATTTTTTCGGCTTGATGTTGCAACTGCACCGCTTCCTGGCCATCGGTGATACCGGCCGGCAAATCACCGGTGCCTGTACGCTGATCCTGATTTTCTTCTGCCTCTCTGGCCTGTACCTGCGCTGGCCGCGCCAGGTAGCGAGCTGGCGCGCCTGGTTGACCCTGGACTGGCGCAAGAAAGGCCGCAGCTTCAACTGGGACCTGCACTCGGTGTTCGGCACGTGGTGCTTGCTGTTCTATCTGTTGGCGGCGCTCACCGGCCTGTACTGGTCCTACGAGTGGTACAGCAAAGGCCTGACCCGATTGTTGTCCGATGCCCCGCAAAACGAGCGGGTGCGCAACCGTGGCCCAGCGCCTGCGGGGCCCGCTCCCGTCGCCAACTACGACGCCATCTGGAGCAGCATCTACAGCACCGCCGGCCCGCACTTGAGCGCCTACAACATTCGTATGCCAGCTGTCGCCGGACAACCGGCCACGGTCTACTACCTGTTGCAGAGTTCTCCCCATGACCGCGCGTTGAACCAGATCAACCTGGACCCGGCCACCGGCGTGGTCAAAAGCGTCGAGCGCTATGCCGACAAAAGCCTCAAGGCGCAGTTGCTGACCAGCATCTATGCGCTGCATGTGGGCAGTTATTTCGGCCTGGCGGGGCGGATCATCCTCACCATCACTTCGCTGTGCATGCCGTTGTTCTTTATTACCGGCTGGCTGCTGTACCTCGACCGCCGTCGCAAAAAGCGCCAGGTGCGCGATGCCCGCAAAAGCCTGGGCAGCAACCGCAGTGATGCACCGGCCTGGCTGATCGGTTTCGCCAGCCAGAGCGGCTTTGCCGAACAGCTGGCCTGGCAGACCGCCGGCCAATTGCAGGCCGCCGGGTTGCCGGTCAAGGTGCGATCCCTGGGCAGCGTCAGCGAAGAGGACTTGCGCCAGTCGGAACATGCACTGTTTGTGGTCAGTACCTTCGGCGACGGCGAAGCACCGGACAGCGCACGCGGCTTCGAACGCAGCGTGCTGGGCGGCGACCTTAGTCTCAAGGGCCTGAACTATTCAGTGCTGGCCCTGGGCGATCGTCAATACCAACACTTCTGCGGCTTTGCCCGGCGCCTGCACTTCTGGCTGACCAACCAGGGCGGCAACGCCTTGTTCGCCCCGGTCGAGGTCGACAGCGGCGACGAAGAAGCCCTGCTGCACTGGCAACAACAACTGGGCCAGATCACCGGCCACGCACCGGCAGCTGCATGGGCCAGCGCCAGCTACGAGAACTGGACCTTGAGCCAACGCACCCTGCTCAACCCTGACAGCAGCGGCTCGGGTGTCTACCTGTTGGGGCTCAACCCGCCCGCACCACGTGACTGGCTGGCCGGCGACCTGGTGGAAGTCGTGCCGCGCAATTGTCCGTGGGCCGTCGAACATTTCCTCGATGGCCTGGGCATTGCCGGCACGGACGAAGTACTGATCGATGGCTTGGCGCGCCCCTTGGAACAGGTGCTTGCCGGCCGTCAGCTGCCGGACAATCGCGTACACCTGGTCGGCCTGCATGCGCGCGCCCTGGTGGATGCACTGGTGCCGTTGGCCATGCGCGAATACTCCATCGCCTCGATTGCCAGCGATGGCGTGCTGGAATTGATCGTGCGCCAGGAGCGTCATAGCGACGGCAGCCTGGGCCTGGCATCCGGCTGGCTGACCGAGCACGCACCACTGGGTTCGGCGATCAGCCTGCGTGTACGGCGCAACAGCGGTTTCCACCTTCCAGTCGACCCAGTGCCGATGATTCTGCTGGGCAACGGCACCGGCCTGGCGGGCTTGCGCAGCTTGCTCAAGGCACGCATCGCCGACGGTCAGCAACGTAACTGGCTGCTGTTTGGCGAACGCAACATCGCCCATGACTACCATTGCCAGGACGAGCTGCAAGGCTGGCTGGCCAGTGGCGACCTGGCGTTACTGGACCTGGCGTTTTCGCGGGACCAGGCAGAGAAGGTCTACGTTCAGGATCGCCTGCGCGAATCCGCCGATGTGCTGCGTAAATGGCTGGCCGATGGCGCGGTGATTTATGTATGCGGGAGTTTGCAGGGCATGGCGGCGGGGGTCGATCAGGTGTTGGTGGAGGTCCTGGGAAGTGAAGCCGTGGAACGGCTGATCGAACAGGGCCGTTACCGCCGGGATGTCTACTGACAAACATGATGGTTCCAGCTGGCTTGCCAGCGATGAGCATAAGTATCTACACAACATCTAGAAACTGACGCCCCCCCGTGGCGAGCGGGCTTGCCCCGCGCTGGGCTGCGAAGCAGCCCTAAACCCGCCTATCGCGGTTTATCTGAAGAAACGCGGCGGGCTTGTTGGGGCTGCTTCGCAGCCCAGCGCGGGCGATGCGGCGTTCCGACAAGCCCGCTCGCCACAGGGAAGATCGTCAGTTTCTGAAAGTGGTGTAGATACCGATGCAGCGACGAGGCCCTTGAGCCTTGCGTCAACCTCGCGGCCGCCATCGCCGGCAAGCCGGCTCCTACGGGGGTTAGTTAGGCGACTGCCAGCTCGACGGCCTCGGGGCGCTTGATCACGGCGTATACCAACCCGGTGAGCACGCTGCCGGCAACGATCGCCGCCAGATACAGCAGCGCATGGTTGATCGTGTTCGGGATCAGCATCACAAACAGCCCTCCATGGGGTGCCATCAACTTGCAGCCGAAGTACATCGACAAGGCACCGGTCAATGCGCCACCCGCGATGCTGGCCGGGATAACACGCAGCGGGTCCTTGGCAGCGAACGGGATGGCGCCTTCCGAGATAAAGCACATGCCCAGGATCAACGCGGCCTTGCCGGCTTCGCGTTCGGTCTGGGCAAACTTGCGCCGGGCCAGGAACGTAGCGATAGCCATGCCAATCGGCGGCACCATGCCCGCCGCCATGGTAGCGGCCATCGGCGCGCCGCTCTGGGAGGCCAGCAGGCCGACGGAGAACGCGTAGGCCGCCTTGTTGATCGGCCCGCCGAGGTCGGCGCACATCATCCCGCCCAACAAGATACCCAGCAGCACCGCATTGGTGGTGCCCATGGTGCTGAGGAAGTCGGTCAGGCCTGCCAGCATTTGCGCCACGGGCGGGCCGATCAGGTAGATCATCGCCAGGCCGGTGAACAGGCTCGCCAGTAACGGGATGATCAGGATCGGCTTGAGCGACTCCAGGCTCTGCGGCAACGGCACCACACGGGTGATCAGCTTGACGCTGTAGCCAGCGAGAAAACCGGCGAAGATCCCGCCGATAAAGCCCGCGCCCAGGGTACTGGCCAACAGCCCGCCGATCATCCCCGGCGCGAGCCCCGGACGGTCGGCGATCGAGTAGGCGATGTAGCCGGCGAGCAGCGGCACCATCAGGGTGAAGGCGTGGTCGCCGACCGCCCTGAGGGCCGCCGCCAAGGTACCGGGCTGCTCGTAAGCGTGGATACCGAACACGTAGGACAGGGCAATCAACAAGCCCCCCGCCACCACCATCGGCAACATGAACGACACCCCGGTCAGCAGGTGTTTGTAGACCCCGGTTTTCTCCGTCTTGGCTACCGCGCCACTGGCGGCGCTTTCCTGCTGGGCCTCGGCCAGGGCTTTATCGAGGATCGCGGCGGATTGCTTGAGCGCGATGCCGGTGCCGCAACGGTAGATTTTCTTGCCGGCAAAGCGCTCCGTGGCCACTTCGATATCGGCGGCCAGCAGCACCACATCGGCATCGCGAATGGCTTGCTCGCTCAAGGGTGTACGTGCGCCCACTGAGCCCTGGGTTTCCACCTGCAGGTCATAGCCCTTGGCCTTGGCGGCCTGCTGCAATGCCTCGGCGGCCATAAAGGTGTGGGCCACGCCGGTAGGGCAGGCCGTGATGGCGACAATGCGCGGTGCGTTTTTTACGGTCGGCACGCTGGCGCTGGCAACGTACAACTGGGCTTCTTGCGCGCCCCGTTGCAGCACCGCTTCAACGTCCTGCAACGCCTGGGCCGGGGTGCTCTGATACACGCGTTTGCCGACAAAGCGCTGCATGTCCACGGGCGTGCTGGCGACCAGCAACACCCACTCGGCCGCGTCAATTGTGGCCTGGGAAAGTGCGCGCTCGGGGTGGTTCGCATCCACCACTTCGACGCTGGTGCTCCAGCCCTGGCGTTGCGCGGCGGCGTCCAGCAAGCGGGCGCACAGCACACTGGTGACCATGCCGTTGGGGCAGGCGGTAACAATGGCTAATTTCATCACAAACCCTCTTATTGTTCTGTCAGCGGGCGTACGTGCACGCCGCTTTCCAGACGCGCCAGTTGCGCGTCGTCGCTGATGCCGAAACCGATCTGCGTGACCGCCATGGCGGCAATCGCGGTGGCGCGGCGCAGGGTCTGCTCGGGCGCTTCGCCGCTGAGCAGGCCGTGCAGCATGCCCGCCAGCAAGGAGTCGCCGGCACCCACGGTACTGGCGACGCTGACCTTGGGCGGCGTGGCGTGCAACGCTGCGTTGGGGCTGAACCAGTTCACACCGTCGGCCCCGTGGGACACCACCACATGCTCCACGCCTTGGGCGTGCAAATGCGCAGCCGCGCGGGCTTGTTGGGCGATGGTTTGCGTGGGGCAGTCGAGCGCTTCAGCGAGTTCTTCAGTGTTGGGTTTGATCAACCACGGCGCGGCTTTCAAGCCAGCACGCAGCGCTTGGCCACTGGTGTCCAGGGCGACTTTCAAACCGAGGTCTTTGAGCGTCTCCAGCAAACCCTGGAACCACTGCGGGCTGACGCCCCGCGGCAAGCTGCCGGCGACCACCACCGCATCGAACTCGGGGCCGATCACCGCGATCAGCTTGAGCAATTGCGCTTGCGCCTTTTCGCTCACCAGCGGCCCCGGTGCATTGATATCGGTGACCCGACCATCCTGCTCGGCAATCTTGATATTGCTGCGGGTTTCGCCCGGCACACGAATAAACGCATCGCCAAACCCGCGGCTGGCGATCAGGGCCTCGAAAGCCTCGGGGTTTTGCGCGCCGAGAAATCCACCGACGCTCACGTAATGGCCCAAATCAGCCAGCACCTGCGCCACGTTCACGCCCTTGCCGGCGGCATGGGTCAGCAGGGTTTCGCTGCGGTTGACCTCACCCGGTTCCAGGCACGCCAAACGCACCGTCAGGTCCAACGCCGGGTTCAGCGTCAGGGTCAGAATCTTCGCCATTTACACGGCCTCCACAAGCGTACGCACTTGGGCAGGGGAGCCCATCGCCAGTGCCTGCTGCGCCAGGCCCCGGGCTTCGCTCAGACTGAATTCACGCACCCGGGCCTTGACCTCGGGAATACTGCGCGCCGACACACTCAACTCATCCACACCCAGGCCCACCAGCACCGGCACCGCCAGCGGATCCGCTGCCAACTCGCCACACACACCCACCCATTTGCCATGGGCATGAGCCGCACGCACCGTGATGTCGATCAGTTGCAACACCGCCGGGTGCAGGCCGTCAGCCTGGGCCGACAGGGTTGGGTGGCCACGGTCGATCGCCAAGGTGTACTGGGTCAGGTCATTGGTGCCGATGCTGAAGAAGTCCACTTCCTGGGCCAATACCGGCGCCAGCAGCGCCGCCGAAGGTACTTCGATCATGATCCCCAATTGCAGGTCCGCCACCGGGATCTGCTCGCGCAAACGTTCGGTCATGTCCCGGGCCTGGCGCCATTCATCGACGCTACCGACCATGGGAAACATGATGCGCAGCGGGCGACCGTCCGCCGAGCGCAACAGTGCGCGCAGTTGCGCTTCCATGATCTGTGGGCGTTGCAGGGTCAGGCGGATGCCCCGCACACCGAGGAACGGGTTTTCTTCCTTGGCAATCGGCCAGTAAGGCAGCGGCTTGTCACCGCCCACATCCAAGGTGCGCACCACCAGCGGACGGCCGGCCAGGCCGTCGAGCACACGGCGGTATTCGGCTTCCTGGGTGGCTTCGTCCGGGGCCTGGGAATGGGCCATGAAAATCAACTCGGTACGCAGCAGGCCAATACCCTCGGCGCCCTGCTCGACGGCGCCAGCCACACCGGCGCTTTCGCCGATATTGGCGAACACTTCCACAGCATGCCCGTCACGGGTCAAGGCCGGTTCATGGCGCTGTGCGGCAGCGGCCTGCAGACGTTGCTCGCGGGTATCGCGTTCCTGGATGGCGCGCTGCAAAGTGCTGGCATCGGCCTCCACATGCAGGCGCCCACGCTGGCCGTCGAGCAATAAAGGCGTGCCCGAGGCCAGCAGCAACACCGCCGGCCCGGCGCCGACCAGCGCCGGGATTCCCAGGGCGCGGGCGACGATGGCGCTGTGGGCCGTAGCACCACCGCGTGCGGTAAGAATCCCGGCCACTCGCACCGGGTCGAGGCGCGCCACATCCGATGGACCGACTTCATCCATCACCAGAATGTAGGGCTCGTCGGGTTCCTGTGGGGTTTGGACACCACACAGTTGCGCCAGCACACGCCGGCCAATATCCCGCAGGTCGGCGGCGCGTTCGGCGAGCAACGCGTCCTGCAAGGACTCCTGCTGTTTGGCGGCGGCTTCGATCACACTCATCCACGCGGCTTCGGCGCTTTCGCCCTGTTTGAGCCGGGTGTCGACTTCGTCGGTCAGTTCCGGGTCGTCGAGCATTTCCTGGTGGGTGATGAAAATTTCGCGGATCGCCTTGGACGTGTTGCGCTCGATCAAACCCTGGATATCAGCGCGCACCTCGCGCAACCCCGCGGATAAACGCTCGCGCTCGGCACTGGCCGACTCGCCGCGCAGTGGATAGTCAAAAGGCTGCAACACCTGGATATGGGCCGGGCCGATGGCAATCCCGGGGGCGGCGGCGATGGCCTGGATCAGGCTGCCGGAAGCGGGCGCGCGCAATGGCGGCTCGCTCTCGACCTCTTCGACCCGCGCACTGACGGCCGGCAGCGGCTCGACCTCTTCGCCCAGGCCGGCTTGTACTGCCGCCAACAACGCCGGCAGGGCGTCGTTGGCAATGCCGGGCTCGGCGACAAATTCCAGCACCTGACCGCGCCGGGCGCCGAGGCTGAGCAGTTTGCTCAAGCTCTTGACCGACACGGCGCCGCCCTGCCCGTCCACGATCCGCACGCGGATTTCACCGTCGAAGCTCTTCGCCAGTTGGGCCAGGGCCTTGGCCGGCCGCGCATGCAGGCCATGGGCGTTGGCCAGGGCGATCCGGGCGCTGGGCCAGTCGGCGGGCAATTCGCCACCCAGCACTTCGAGAACCGCGCGGCTGCTGGTGGCACGTCCCAGTTCCTGGCCGCGCCCTTCAATCAGCAAGGCGCACAGGCGCTCGAGCAATGCCTGATGAGCTTCGCCGAGGCTGGCCAGGCAAAACAGGCCGCTCAAGGGTTGGCCCAGGTAGCGCATGGGCTTGTCCGGGGTGACGAAGGCCAGGCCTGGACGCTTGACCGTTTGTTCGCTGTGCAACCACCACAGGCCATCGCCCAGGGGCAGTGCATCGACTTGCTGTAGGACCGCCGCGAAACCATTGCTCACACAGTCGGCCTGGCGCAGCAGGCGGGCGCCGCGCCACACCAGCTCTTCAAAATCGTCGGCGGATACGCCCAGGCCGATCATCTGGGCATCCAGCGCCAACTCCTGGGGCGCGCCTTGCAGCAGTTTGAGCAGCGCATCGGCCGAGGTGGCGCGGCACAAGGCCTGGCCCAGGTCGGTTTCACCGAGGGCGCGGGTCAGCAGTTGCAGCAGGCGCAGATGTTCGTCGGATTTGGCGGCAATGCCAATCGCCAGGTAGACGATCTGGCCATCGCCCCAATCCACACCTTGGGGAAACTGCAACAGGCGCACGCCGGTGGCGAACACCTGGTCGCGGGTTTCGGGGGTGCCGTGGGGGATCGCAATACCTTGGCCGAGGAAGGTCGAGCCTTGCGCTTCACGGGCTTGCAGGCCGCTCAGGTAGCCTTCGGCGACCAGGCCGTCGGCTACCAGTTTTTCGGCGAGCAGTTGCAAGGCAGCAGACTTATCCACAGCCACCTGGCCCATGGATATCTGCTCTACGGTGAGCTCAAGCATGCCTTTCTCCTAGTTAGTGCGGTGTGCGCACTAGGTATTGTTTTGAATAAATCAGCGCAAATCTGTTCATGAAAAACTGACTGAGCAGTCAATTGGCAGTGACTACTCAGCGGCGAACATCGTAAAAATACCCTTGCTGAAACGTTTAATCTAGATTTTCTGGCAGATTACTGGGTAATTCTGCATTCTTGAAGCACCACTCGGCACTTGAGTTGCGACAATGGTCGCCTGCAGTAATCGGTTACGATTGGACAAAATGTCGGGGCAAGCTCTAAAAAACAAGGAAATCCCGGTTTGAAACTCAGTGATATCGCACGTATAGCCGGTGTGTCCGTGACCACCGCCAGCTACGTCATCAATGGCAAGGCCGAACAGCAACGGATCAGCAGCGCCACCGTCGAACGGGTGCGCGCGGTGGTCGAGGAGCATGGCTTTACCCCCAATCCCCAGGCCGCCGGGTTGCGCAGCCGACACACGCGCACCTTGGGTTTTATCCTGCCGGACCTGGAAAACCCCAGTTACGCACGGATCGCCAAGCTGTTGGAACAAGGCGCACGGGCCCGTGGCTATCAGTTGCTGATCGCCAGTTCCGACGATGATGCCAACAGCGAGCGCCAGTTGCTGCAACTGTTCCGCGCGCGGCGTTGCGATGCCCTGTTCGTCGCCAGTTGCCTGCCCGCCAGCGATGACAGTTATCGCGAGCTGCAAGCCAAGGGCCTGCCGGTGATCGCCATCGACCGGGTGATGGCGCCTGAGCAGTTCTGCTCGGTGGTCAGCGATGACCGCCAGGCCTGCCAGCAATTGACCAGCAGCCTGCTGCAACCGCTGCCCCGGCAGATCGCGTTGATCGGCGCCCACCCCGAATTGAGCATCAGCCAGGAACGTGCGGCAGGTTTCCAGCAAGCCCTGCACGACTTCAAGGGCGATATTCTGATCGAGCATGGCGATGCCTTCAGCCGCGACTGTGGCCGCCAGTTGATGGAAGAACTCCTGCAACGCCTGGGGCATTTACCCGATGCGTTGGTGACCACTTCCTACGTGCTACTGCAAGGGGTGTTTGATGCGCTGCATGACTTCCCGCTCAAGTCCCGATCGCTACGCCTCGGCACTTTCGGTGACACCCAATTACTGGACTTCCTGCCGCTGCCAGTCAACGCCATGGCCCAGCAACACGCGCTGATCGCCGACACGGCCCTGCGCCTGGCACTGGCGGCGATTGAAGAGCAGCACTACCAGCCGGGTGTGCATGCCATCGGCCGGACTTTCAAGCAGCGGATTCACGAGATATAGGCATGGAGCTGGTCGACAGCCACACCCACCTCGACTTCGAGGACTTCGACGCAGATCGCGACGAGGTGCTCAAGCACAGCCGTCAGCTCGGCGTGCGGCGCATGGTGGTGTTGGGGGTGTACCAGCGTAATTGGCAACGGTTATGGGACCTGACCCAACAGGACCCGGACCTGTACGGGGCATTTGGCCTGCATCCGGTGTACCTGGATGAGCATCGCCCCACAGACCTGGTCGAACTGGGGGATTGGCTGACACGCCTCAAGGGGCATCGCCAGCTGTGCGCCGTCGGCGAGATCGGCCTGGATTACTTTCTCGAGCACCTGGACCGCGAGCGCCAGCAAGTCCTGTTTGAAGCCCAATTGCAGTTGGCCGTGGACTTCCAACTGCCGGCGCTGTTGCATGTGCGGCGCAGCCACGCGGCCGTCATCGCCACCCTCAAGCGCATCCGCTTGCCCCGGGGCGGGATTATCCATGCCTTCGCCGGCAGCCGCGAAGAAGCCCGCGAATACATCAAGCTGGGGTTCAAGCTGGGCCTGGGCGGCGCGCCGACCTGGCCCCAGGCTTTGCGCATGCACAAGGTCATCGCCCAACTGCCGCTGGAATCAGTGGTGCTGGAAACCGACTCGCCGGATATGGCGCCCGCCATGTACCCCGGCCAACGCAACAGCCCGCAGCACCTGCCGGCCATCTGCACTGCCCTGGCCGAGCGGATGGGCATCAGCCCTTCAGCGTTGGCCGAAGCGAGCACCCGCAACGCCTGCGAACTGTTCAACTGGCCGCTCGATGATGGGGTTGACCGCCTGTAGCGTCAGGGTCATGCGATGCCGGTGGCGGGCATGGCGCAGGGTCAGGAAGTGAATCAGGATCGCCACCAGCGACACGTTCAGTTGTCCGACCCTGCTGATCAGGCCGACCCACTCGACCACCAGGGCCACCAATAAAGCCACGCAGGTCAACACGAGCATGCTGGGGCGCAGCAAAGCCAGGTTGTCCAGGGACTTCAACTGGCGCAGTTGCCGGGGGCAATTGAGCTGCAGGACTTTGTGGCAATACGGACAATCAAAAGGCTCGTTCAGAGCAATGGCATTGAGCTGCCAGGGCTTGAGTGCAAAGGTGATATCGCAATGGGCGCAATGCCCTTTCACGCCAAGGGTAGTCTCGGTCATGACCCTGCCTCCCGGGAGCGCTGGATGGGGTGTGAAACAAATTCTCACCCAATCTCGTTGCGAGAGAAGCTCACGCGGGAAAACAGGACATGCACCACACATCCAACAGACAAAGCCTACGTCTGCGTCCTACACGCGAAATGCACCGATCAGCTTTTTCAGTTCAATCACCTGCAGGGACAGTTGCCGGCTGGCCTCTTCGGTCTGGTGCGCGCCCTGGGCCGCGTGCTCGCCAGCCCGATTGATCTCGACAATATTCTGGTCAATGTCGTGGGCCACCGCCGTCTGTTGCTCCACCGCCGCGGCGATTTGCTGGTTCTGATCGACGATCATGCCTACCGCGCCCAGGATGTTCTCCAGGGCCAACTGGACTTTTTCCGACTGGCCGACCGTACCGCTGGCCATTTTATGGCTACTGCCCATGGCCTTCACGGCCGCGCCGACGCCTTGGTGCAGCTTGGCGATCATTTGCTCGATTTCTTCGGTGGAGTGCTGGGTGCGCCGGGCCAGGGTGCGCACCTCATCGGCCACCACCGCAAACCCGCGCCCTTGCTCACCCGCCCGCGCCGCCTCGATGGCCGCGTTCAACGCCAGCAGGTTGGTTTGTTCGGCAATGCTCTTGATCACCTCCAGCACGCTGCTGATGGATTGGCTGTCGATGGCCAATTGATTGATCACCAGCACTGACTGGTCGATCTCCGACGCCAGTTGCGCGATGCTGCCCTGCTGGGATTGCACCAGGCCACGCCCGCTGAGGGTTTCATCGTTGACGCTGTGGGCACTGCTGACAGCCGCCGCCGCACTGCGCGCCACTTCGTGGGCGGTCGCCGACATCTGGTTCATGGCCGTGGCCACCTGTTCGATCTGACTGCGCTGGCCCGACACCGCCTGGTTGCTGCGCGCCGAAACCGACTCCACTTGCCCGGCCTGATGCTCGACTTCCTGGACGGTCTGCCCGACCCGTTCGATCAGGTCGTGGATTTTGGCCACGGTGCCATTGAACACTTCACCCAACTCACCCAGCTCATCGCGGCTCTGGGACTTGAAGCTGACCGTCATATCCCCGGCGGCGACCTTATCCATCATCGCCCCCAGGCGGCGCAGGGTGGTGCGCGTCGAGGCATAGAAGCCGCCGTACAAATAGAAGATCAACAAAAACACCGCCGCCAGCGCCGCCACCAGCAGCACCATGTGCGTACGGTTCTGGGCCAGGCGTTGTTGTAATTGCTGGTCGAGGAAGGACAGGGTCGCGTCGTCCAGTTGGTAGGTCTTGGCCATCAAGGCAGTCACTTGATCATAGAAAGCCTGCCACGGCGTCTCCAGGGTTTCGGCCATCACTACCTGTTCCTCGAACAGTTCGCTGCCCTGCTTGAGACTGGCCTGGCTGGCTTGGGCCAGAGCGTCCAGGGAACCATGGGCGGCCTTGCTGGAGCCCAGGGCGTCCTGCACTTTCAGGCCGTATTCGGCCTGGAGCTTCTCCAATTGCTGCAGCAGTTCGTCAAAGCGCGTGCTGGACGATGAGTTGAGAAAACCCTGGCCCAGGGAGTACGCGCCCATGGCCCGGCCCTCGCCCAAGGTCTGGGTGACTTGCGGGGTGACGCTGGTCACCAGTTCGCTGAGTTGGCGCACATCGCCCTGCACATCACGGCTCAACCCCGACTGGCTGGCGATGATCTGGCTGAACATCTGCGCCTTGTTGAGCAATTTGCCGATCAGCGCACTTTTGCTCAACAACGAGGATTCGCTTTGCTGGACCTTGAAGGCCGCGATCATCTCGTCGCGCTTGCCCTCGAACACCGCAACCTGCTCGGGGTCGACCGTCATCGCCTGGAAGCCTTGCAGGCGTTCAAGGACACGCTGTTCCAGTGTGCTGATCTGGCTTTCGATATCGCCCGCCTTGCCCGCCTGGCCGAGGGTGGCGTTGATTTGTACCTGATTGTTCAGGGTTTCCAGGTCGCGGCGCAGGATCAGGCTGCTGCCCAGCAGGTCCAGGCTCCGCAACTCAACCTGGGTGCCCTGGAACTCACGCCAGGAATCCCGGACCAGGTAATAGTTGGTCACCAGCATCGGCAGGAAAAACAACACACTGATCAGGCTGAACTTCATGCCGAAGCTCAGGCGATTCATCAACGCGATGGCGGGATAGAGCAAGCTCTTCACAGATGAACTCCCTTTTCTTTTATTTTTATTGAAGGCGCAGGGCAGCGGCAGAAAGCCACTATTGGGCGCGCTGTCTGTATAGCTTAAATCGGCGGGGAGTTTTGTAACTTAAGGTTAACGCGATCGGCGGAGCTTAGCCGCCAACCGATTTTTTGAAGCCACAACAGATTCTCTGTGGGAGCGGGCTTGCCCTAATTGCCAGTCAGTTAAGCGGTCATCGCCTTCTGTAGGAGCGAGCTTGCTCCTACAAAGGGCGCTTCTCAGGGCAAAACAGTCCAGATCGCAAACCCGGCATACCACAACACTGCAGCGCGCAGCAGCAGTTCCCACAAGCGATCCAGGCTGTTGATGCCTTCGGCACCGACCACCGGCGTCGGAATCTCGCCGGCCACCAGGCCAACCTTTTCCACCAGTTGCGCTGCACTGATATCCCAGTTCAGCAGCTCATGCAGCATCACCCGGCTGACCGCGACAAAGTTGCCCACCAAGGCAAAACTCGCCGCCAGCAACCGCACCGGCAACCAGTCGAACGCATGGCGCAATTGCCCGGCACGCTCGGCCACCAATGGGTTCTGACTGTGTTCACTGGCCAGCGCCAGCAAGCGGTAAGCCAGTGCCACCACCGGGCCGAGGAGGAAGTACCAGAAAATCACCGCAAAAAAGCTCTGGTAGGCTTGCCACAGCAAATGTCCCTGGACCCGCTCCAGCAGTTGCTCGCCGCTGTCGGCGCCAATGGCCAGGTCACGTTCGGCAACATGTTCAGCCGCTTGCAGGTCACCCCGGCGCCAGGCATCGCGGAACGGTCCCAACTGGCCGAGCAGATCACCGCGCCCCAGGCTGTAGATCACCACCAGCAAATGCACCGGCAGCGCCAGCAAGCCATAAGCCACCGGTTCCAGGACCAGCAAGAACAGCCCCAGCAGCGCCACCGGCAGCAACACCAGCAGCGCCAGGATCAACCAAGGCTGCTTGCCCAACCGAGCGCTCGACTCAAGCCGGGCCAGTTCGCGCAGCCAACCGCCATCGCGCTGCACCCGCTGACGCAAGGCAGAGAACTTCTCGATCCATACCGCCAGCACCAACACCAGGAAACTCATTGTGCATGTCCTCCATCCTGCAAGGCGCCACGAAAACGCGCCCAATCAAAAGCCGGTCCAGGATCGGTCTTGCGTCCTGGGGCGATGTCACTATGACCGCAAATGCGCTGGAGCGTGATGCCCGGGTAGGCGACCAGCAATTGGCGGCTCAGTTCGATCAAGGATTGGTACTGGGCATCGGTAAAGGGCTGGTCGTCGGTCCCTTCCAGCTCGATGCCCAGGGAAAAGTCATTGCAGGTTTCGCGCCCCTCGAAACAGGAGACACCCGCATGCCAGGCTCGGTCCTGACAGGAAACAAATTGCGTCACCGCACCCTCACGCTCAATCAGAAAATGCGCGGATACCCGTAGGTCAGCGATGCCTGCAAAGTAGGGATGTTCCGTGACATCCAGGCGATTCTGGAAAAACTCTTGCACTTTACCCGTGGCGAACTGGGCCGGTGGCAAGCTGATGTTATGCACCACCAACAGGGAAATCTCGCCGTTTGGGCGTTCATTAAAGTTGGGCGACGGGCAATGGGCAATGCCCTGGCACCAACCGCTGGTGGGGTCCAACTGCATACAGGTTCCTTGCGCAAGACTTAGGAGCACTCAGTATGCCGTGATCAGCCTGGTGGTTGCGATCACTTGGCGCGATTGAGTTGCCGCAGATTGCCGATCACCGACGCCAGGGCGCGGTCGAACAACAGCGCGTCATCCAGGGTACGGACCCCGCCACGCTTGAACTCCAGGGCCAACTCCGTGCAGGTTTTTTCCAGGACCTTAAGGCCCGTGCGATTGACGAAGATGTAGCTGTTGGCCGGGGCGATAATCGCCGTCAGCTTGCAGCGCAGGGTGTTTTCTTCATCTTCGCGGAACTCGACCCAACTGCCGATGTGCAATTGCCGAACCTTGAGCAGATCGGGATCATCCTCCGCCAGGCTGAGCGCCTGCGAAGGCATTTCGGCGCTCGCATCCCCGCGCACTTCGACCAGCGCCACGCTGGGCGGCGTCGTGCCCTGGAACGCCTGGGTATGCAGCGCCTGTAACTGGATAAAAAACTCCCGGGTGACAAAGGAGTCGAACGCCGCCTCGCTCAACCCCTCACGCAGGGCCTTGAGCAGCGCGGGTAATTGCTCCAGCAAGCGACGACCGGCCTCGGTGTGCTCACTCAGGCTGACACTCCAGATCAATTCGTCCATGGACCGCAGCCGTGCCTGCCATTGCGGCGAGTGCTGGCCGTGCTTGAGGCATTCAAGCAACAAGACCTGGCTCCACGCCTGTTGCAGGAACTGCACCACGAAATGCGGCAAGACCTTGCCCAGCAAGCGCTGATTGACTGCATCAGCGACCCGCTGCCGCGCCTGCTCGGTACGGGCGCGCCCTTCTTCGGCGTCGCGGGTGCGCTGTTCGAGCAACTCACTGCGGCGGCGCTCGTCCTGGGTATAAGCAGTGAACTCTTGCAGGAGCACCGAGAAAATTGCCGGATCGTCGACAAAGTCGTTCAACAGGCGTTGCACCACCTGCTCGATGCGCAGGTAAAGGCTGTCACGCTGATAATCATCACGCTTGCCCCAGCCCATGGCCGCAGCCCCGATTTCATTGAGCAAGCGCCGCGCCGGGTGGCTGCCGCGGCTGAAGAAACTCTTGTCCAGCACGGCCACTTTCAACATGGGAATCTGCAGGCGCGCAATCAACGCCTTGAAGGAGTCAGGCAAGGTGCGGTCGTCGAGGATGAACTCGAACAGCATGGCGATCAGGTTGATCACATCCTCGTCAGCATCCTCCACTACCCGCGACTTGCCACTCTTGACGCTGACCCGGGTGAGCAGTTCTTCCAACTGGCGGCGCAAGTCAAAATCGTCCTCCACCGCAGGCTCCGGCACATACTGCTGCAGATGGGACAGCAGGCGCAGCAGGTCGCGGGTGGAAATCGGCAGGGCCTGGGCGCTGGCCTCCAGGGTCGGCGCCACACTGCCGCGCACCGTCAGCAGCAGCTCCTGCAGGGCCGCGAAGACTTGTTGCTCGGCCTCGTCGGCCTGTGGGTCGGCTGCCGGCGGTGCCTCGGCCGGCGGGCGGGCGCTGCTGGCGCGCTCGCCGGAACGGCGCGAAGGTACGGCCTTGAGCTCGGGCAGTACGCCCGTGGCGGCCAGCAACTGATTGGCCTCGCCGTACAGCAGGTCGGCATCGCTGAGTACGTACTTTTCAAACAGTTTCAAAATAATCAGCTTGACCCGGATCTCCACCCCCAGGCTGCGCCCGGCCCGCAGGAAGTACTCACAGAGCATCGCCGGGCCAAGGGGGTTTTCCCGATCATCCAGGCGCTTGCCCAACAACGCGCCCAGGCGCGCGGTCAGTTGTCCCAGGGCCAGGCCGTCACGGTGCATGACCTTGTCGAGCATGGCCTCCAGGGCCACGGCTTTTTCCAGATCGTCAGCCGACACCCCCGGCACGGCCTCGTAGGAGACCGTCGGCAGCAGCAGTTCGCCTTGCCCGGCCTGCCCCAGGTTGGCGAACGCGGCGAAAAGCTGCTCCATGAACACACGCTCGAAGTTCTTGCGCTTGAGGCGCAGGTCGCGCATGGCTTCAAAGAAAATATTGTGGTCGGCGTTGTTGCGCGCCTTGTCGGCCATTTCGAACAGAGTGTCGTCGGCGTTATCGAACAGCTCCTGCAAACCCCGGTCCAGTTGCTGCGTGGCCTTGTCACGAACCTGAAGCACGATCACGGGCAGGCGGGCGAGCGGCGATGGCATCGCTTGTGCGGCGATCTTATTGATCGGCACCACCTTTGCGTCATTGTGCATGCTGGCCTCCTGGAATGACGGGGTTCGGTTTTATGAGCGCTCGCCGCAACCGCCGGTGGAACAGCGTCAGGTAGCGATTATCTGTAGATCACCGAGACGTCAAAGCTATGACGCCAATTGCAAGGCGCGAGATTATCTTGCAATTAGACCCTGTAGCGCCAGCAAACTCTGTAGCTGCTTTGTAATCAGGCAGGTTATGCCTGCATACCTTGGGTTCGGCGCTGCCATGCCCCTATAATCGGGGCACTTTGTATGTGGAGCCCGCTATGCCGAATCTACGCCTCGCCGACCTCACCGCCGAAATCGAAGCCAACGTGCGCCGCGCACTGCTGGAAGACATCGGCAGCGGCGACATCACCGCGCAATTGATCCCTGCCGAACGGCTGGCCAAGGCCACGATCATCACCCGTGATGCTGCCGTCATCAGTGGCACCGCCTGGGTCGATGCCGTGTTCCGCCAGTTGGACCCACGGGTTGCCGTGCACTGGCAGGTGCGCGACGGTGAGCGCGTCAGCCCCAACCAGGCGCTGTTCCACCTCGAAGGCCCTGCCCGCTCGCTGTTGACCGGTGAGCGCAGCGCGCTGAACTTCCTGCAGTTGTTATCCGGCGTGGCCACACGTGCGCAATACCTGGCGGACTTCGTCGCAGCCACCCAGGTCAAGCTGTTGGACACCCGCAAGACCCTGCCCGGCCTGCGCCTGGCGCAAAAGTACGCAGTGACCTGCGGCGGTTGCCACAATCACCGCATCGGCCTGTATGACGCGTTCCTGATCAAGGAAAACCATATCGCCGCCTGCGGTGGCATTGCCCAGGCCATTACTGCCGCCCACAAGATCGCCCCCGGCAAGCCGGTGGAAGTCGAAGTGGAAAGCCTGGAAGAGTTACGCGAAGCGCTGGCGGCGGGCGCCGATATCATCATGCTGGATGAGTTGAGCCTGGACGACATGCGCGAAGCCGTACGCTTGAACGGCGGCAAGGCCAAGCTGGAAGCCAGCGGCGGGATCAATGAAAGCACCTTGTTGCCCATTGCCGAGACCGGTGTGGACTACATCTCCATCGGGGCGATGACCAAGGATGTGAAGGCGGTGGATTTGTCGATGCGGCTCAGTATTTGAACTGAACCACCGTCATCGCCGGCAAGCCGGCTCCTACAGGTCCGGCACAATTTCTGTAGGAGACGGCTAGCCGTCGATGAGGACCGGGAGACGAACAGATAGCGTTTAAACCACCAGGTCGTTCATCTCGCAGTACTCTTCCCACTCGACACCCAACACCTCGGCCGCCTCTTTATGCAGGGCCAGGCGTGCCACTTCGAACTCCTCTGGCGTGGACGTGTACTTGAGGGTCAGCTCCCAAGGCTGGAAGCCCTGGCTCTCGGCCTCGTCCTCGAATGCCCACTGGATCTGGTCGCGCTGATCATCAGCACTCAGGTCCTTGATCTCTTCCTTAAGCTGCGGCGACTCCTCGAGGTACTTTTTGAGGGCTTCTGCGTGCCGCACTTGCTGGGTCATTTCTGTCGTGGTCATGGCGTTCTCTTAGATCGAGGAATGGGGATGCATCTGGGTCATCAAGGTTGCGCAGATACAAAAGAACGGGCATGAATACCGGTTCGTCTGGCCTTCAGAACCATTCTGGGATCATCTGAAAACTGTGGTGCCTTTTTGCCCGAGACAGGAGTCGAACCTGCGACCTTCGCGTTACGAGTGCGCTGCTCTACCAACTGAGCTACACGGGCGGTGGGCTAAAGCTAGCACTGCATGGGGCGCCCGGCAACTTACCGGATGTGCGGCGCAATGACTCCCTGGACCCAGAACCGTGGCTGCAGGTGGCCTTTGGCAGTGTCGATGTAGTGTTGGCTGCGCTCCGTGGAGCCAGGCAGGTCGCGGTACACGACAACTACCAGCAACGCCACCGCAAGCACAGCCGCCACTTGCCAGGCCCGATGCAACAGCGGCATAGGTTCGACAACCGGCGTGTGCCACGGATGCAACGCCATCAGCCAGCCCACCACCAGCGCCAACCAGAGTTGCGAATAGGGCATCACAATCACCCCGTCGACCATCGCCTGCACGGTCGCGCCCAGCAACGCGGCGAACAGACACAGGCGCAACAGGTCTTGCGGTGACCGTGCCGGCCCTTGCCGATGGATCACCCTCAACGTGGCCCAACCACCGCGCAGCGCCAGCAACGACACACACAAGGCCGAGGGCACGCCCCACTCACTGGCCCACTGCAGGATTGCCTGGTGCGGGTGGGCTGCGATCGGGTTGGGGATATCAGCAAAGTGCATCGGCCCAAAACCGAGCCATGGCCGTTCGCGGATCATGTCCCAGGCTTGCCACCAGATCACTTCACGACCTGAAAGGCTGGTGGTGAGCCGGTCATTGGAAAGACTGGCAATCTCCAGCCCCAGGTAACGCGCCAAAACCATGAACAACAACCAGTACAAAAACAGCCCGCCACACAACGCAGCCACCTGCCAGGCCAACCAGCGACGCCCCGCAGCCCCCAAAAAAGCCAGGATGACCGCCGCAACGCCGATCCCCAGCCAGGTACCACGGGTGCCACCACTGATTGCAATCAACCACCAGGCACACAACAGGGCGAACACCAGGCCACGCGTCAACCGCGAAGTGCTCGCAAGCAGCAGCGGCAACGCCAGCAAGGGCAAGGTAAAGGTCTGGAACTGGCCGTAGAAGCGCTTGTTGGAGAACCCACCAAGCAGAAGATCTGTGTCCAGTGTCGTGTCGCCACTGGTAAACGCCAGCACGCCTGCGTACCCATATTGAAGGGTCTTGATCAGGCACAGCAGCAACACAAACAGGATCAGCGCCTGATCCAGGGCCTGATCGCCATTGCGTCGCAGCCGGGCAAAAGCCGCCGCAATCACCCCGCAGGTGAGCATCAGCGCCCACTCGGTCAACGCCCAAAGTGGCTGGTGGGCCAACCACGTGGAGACCAGCCCCAGGCCAAGAACCAGCGCCAGGCCGATCGCGGTGGGCCTGTCGACCAGCCTGCCGGCGGGAGTCACCAGGCCATAGACCACTGCGCACACGCCAACGCCAACCTGCACCACACGCTGCCAGTCATGACCACTGAAGGATAGGGTGATGCCCAGTAGCAGAAGGCTCAGCGCCAGCACCAGGAACACGCTTCCTCGCTGTTGCACGGATAACGTCATGGGCAATCTTTACTTCCTTGTGGAGTGCCTGGGAGCCGTTACGCCCGGCTCCCGTCACTGATTCACGCGACCCGGCCTCATTTGACAGCCGCGCACCCCTTTGCAATGTACTGCTCGTCAGCGGTCGTGGTGCACTTCCAACCCTCGCTGGCACTGCGCGCCAGGGTAATGAGCTTGCCCTGGATGGGCGCAGGCGCATCGAGAATTTCACAGGCAATCGAACCCGTGCCCGTAGCCACATCACCTGCAACGCTGATCGTGCAGTTGGCGGTCGGGCTGGTACCACCGATCAGCGCCAGCGTGGGCACCGTGCCCTGGTTGAAGGTGTCCTCGAAACCGGCCTTCAACGCCGAGATTTCCGCCAGCCCCGCCGTGAACTTGGCCTTGGCCTGGTGCTTGGTATACATGGGCAGGCCAATCGTGGCCAAGATGCCGATGATCGCCACGACGATCAACAACTCGATCAAAGTAAAGCCGTTCTGACGCATCACACTCACTCTCCAGAATAAAAACCCATCGCAAGGCACATCCTGTGCCCTGCCCTTGGCAACCGCGCCAGTGTACTCATCCGCGTCGGGCCAGGCCCTCACAAGACGCACAATCTGACATTTTTCCCCTCCCCAATAGCCGGATGGACACAGAGGCCTGACTAAGCTGTAGATCATCACCTGCCGATGAGCTATCGCCGCCAATGAATGATGTCACTGTGAGCCCCACCGCCACCTATGCTTGGGAAGGCACGTTGCGCAATGGCCGCAAGGTGTCCGGCGAAACCCGTGGCCATAGCCCGGCCGTGATCAAGGCACAACTGCGCCGGCAAGGCATAACCCCGGTTCGGGTACTCGTGCGCTCCAGCCTCCTTTGCGGCCTGGGCAACCCAATCACCCCAGCCGATATTGCGCTGTTCACCCGCCAACTGGCGACCCTGCTGAAGGCGGGAATTCCCTTGCTACAAGCCTTCGACATGATTGGCGAAGGCTTTGACAGCCGGGCCATGCGCACAATGGTCCTAGGGCTGAAGCAGGAGATTGCCGCCGGCAACAGCCTGACCGCCGCACTATCGAAACAGCCGCAGTGCTTCAACCCCCTGTATTGCAGCCTGATCGCGGCCGGCGAACAGGCCGGCACCCTGGAGACCTTGCTGGAGCGGGTAGCCACCCACCTGGAGAAGAGCCAGCGCCTCAAGGCCCGGATCAAGAAGGCCATGACCTATCCGTTGGTGGTCGTGCTCGTGGCGATGCTGGTCAGCAGCATCTTGCTGATCCACGTCGTGCCCCAATTCGAAAGCCTGTTCGCCGGCATCGACACACCGCTGCCACGCTTTACCCTGCTGGTCATCGGGCTGTCCGAATTCATGCAAGGCGCATGGTGGATGCTATTGCTGACCGCAATCGCAAGTGCCTGGGGAATACGCCGCGCCTACCGCCGACACAACGGTTTGCGCCTGTGGCTGGACACTGGTTTGTTGAAACTACCGCTGGCAGGCACACTGCTGAAAAAAACCGCAGTCGCCCGCTACGCTCGCACACTCGCCACCACCTTTGCCGCTGGCGTACCGCTGGCACAGGCGCTGGACTCAGTGGCCGCAGCCGCTGGCAACGAGCGGTTCACACAGGCAATCACGCGTATGCGCCAGGACGTGGCAATAGGAATGCAATTGAATCGAACCATGACCGCCAGCGGCCTGTTCCCTGGCATGGCGATCCAGATGACAGCCATCGGCGAAGAATCGGGAGCGCTGGACAGCATGCTGGAGAAGGTCGCCGATCATTATGAAACGGACGTCGACAACCTGGTGGACAACCTCAGCAGCCTGATGGAGCCGCTGATCATGGTGGTGCTCGGCAGCATTGTCGGGGCCCTGGTAATCGCCATGTACCTGCCGATCTTCCAGCTTGGCACGGCGTTTTGAATATGACTCTGGACCAACTCCTGATCCTCCATCCCTGGTTGTTCGTCTGGGCAGCACTGGTGCTCGGGCTGATCGTCGGCAGCTTCCTCAACGTGCTGGTCTGGCGCCTGCCAAAAATGCTCGAACGGGACTGGCGCGCCCAGGCCCATGAGATACTCGGCCTGCCTCCGGAGCCCGGTGGCCCGACCTATAACCTGTTGCGCCCCAACTCCTGTTGCCCGCATTGTTCGGCGCCGATTCGCCCATGGGAAAATATCCCGGTGATCAGTTATCTGCTGCTCAGGGGGCGCTGCGCGCGATGCCACGGCGCCATCAGCCCGCGCTACCTGCTCACCGAACTGGCCTGCGGGCTGCTCTCGGCATTTATCGCCTGGCACTACGGCTTCGGCTGGCCGGCCGCTGGAGTGCTGCTCTTGAGCTGGGGGTTGCTGGCCATGAGCCTGATTGATGCCGACCACCAGCTATTACCGGATGTGCTGGTGCTGCCACTGCTGTGGCTGGGGCTGATCCTCAATTACTTCGAGCTGTATGTAACGCTGCCCGATGCAGTGCTGGGCGCGGTTGCCGGGTACCTGGGCCTGTGGTCGGTGTTCTGGCTATTCAAGCTGTGCACTGGCAAGGACGGCATGGGCTATGGCGACTTCAAGCTGCTAGCCCTGCTCGGCGCCTGGGGTGGCTGGCAGATCCTGCCGCTGACGCTGTTGCTGGCGTCGCTGGTGGGTGCGATCGCAGGGGTGATTGTGTTGCGCGTGCGTAACGCGCAGACCTCGGTGCCCCTGCCTTTTGGCCCCTATCTGGCGATTGCCGGCTGGATTGCATTGCTCTGGGGTGGTCAAATAACCGACTTCTATTTGCAGTCTGTCGGTTTCAAATGACCACTTCTGTCGCAACACCCTGGATTCTTGGCCTGACGGGCGGCATCGGCAGCGGCAAAAGCGCTGCGGCCCAGCACTTTATCGACCTTGGCGTGGACCTGATCGACGCCGACCATGCCTCACGCTGGGTGGTGGAGCCCGGGCGGCCAGCGCTGGCGAAGATTGCCGAGCACTTCGGTGGTGGGATTCTGCTGCCCGATGGCCAGTTGGATCGCGCCGCCTTGCGCAAGCGTATTTTCGAGGCGCCGCAAGAGCGCCTGTGGCTGGAAGCCCTGCTGCACCCGCTGATTGCCGACGAGATCCGCAGCCATCTGGCCCGCGCGCGTTCGCCCTATGCGATTTTGGTGTCGCCGTTGTTGATCGAGTCGGGTCAATACACCATGACCCAACGCATCCTGGTGATCGATGTGCCGCAATCAACGCAAATTCAGCGTACCCTGCTGCGCGACGGCATCAGCGAAGAACAGGTGCAGGCGATTCTCAAGGCCCAGGCCTCCCGGGAAGATCGCTTGCGCCATGCCGACGATGTACTGGTCAATGACCAGGACCTGGCCTGGCTACAGGCCGAGGTCGAGCGACTGCACCACTTTTACCTTACTTTGCGTGGAGGCCGAACATGAGCCAACCCTTGACCGTCGAATGCCCAACCTGCGGCGCCCCCGTGGAATGGACAGCGACCAACCTCAACCGGCCATTCTGCTCGGATCGCTGCAAACTGATCGACCTGGGTGCCTGGGCCTCAGAAGAACACAAGATTCCGGTCAGCCCGGATGCCGAAGACGAGCTGTTCTCCGAAGACCTGCCACCGCGCGCCCACTAAGGCCGCATAAAAGCGTATTCCTGCTGGTCGTCGAGGTTTTCCGCAAGGTATTGCAACTCGTCGGCCAGGTCTTCAAAACTGCGCACGCCCTTGCTCTGCTGCACCACCGCACTCAGCAGGGCACGTAGGCTCAAACCTGGATCAAAGCCAATTTCCAGCGCCGCTTCCTGACTCCTGCGTATCTCTTGCCGCGCCCACTCGTACACACTCATGATCGTGCTCCTGGAAGTTTCGCAGAGCATGCGACCACTTGCGCGTTGTGCCTTTGATTTGGATCAAGGCCGCGAATTGTCGTCCTTCCAGGGCGCCGAGAGGTAGCGCGTGCGGTTGAACGTCTCAAGCCACTCCGGGCAAAACACCACCAAGGCACTGATCACCATGCCGTTGATGAAGGCTTCGGGAAAGATGATCAGCCACAGGTAGCCGATAAAGTCTTCGATCCATTCGGGCATGGCGAAGCGACCGTCCAGCCACAGCAAGCCCAGGCCGGCCAACAGGCACAGCAACGCCGACAATGCGGCGGCAAAAAAACCGGAACAGAAGATATACACGAAGGGATTGCGCGGCTGCGCCCGCTCCACCAGCAACGCACACGTTTCGGTCACCAATACCGGCAAGAGGATCAGCAGTGCACCGTTGACCCCGACCGCCGCCAGGTCCTGGCGCCCGAGCAGCACCAGGCCCAGTTGCGCAGCCAGCCCACCTACAATTGCCAGCGGCCAGTCGAGCAACAGGGTCACGGCGGTCATGCCGATAAAGTGGTAGGACACGCCGGTATCGAAATCCCGACGCACCAGCCACAACATGAACAGCGCGAACACCGTACCGAACAACAAATGCTGGCGCCGTCGGTCGGCAAACAACTCGACCCAGGACGAGCGCAGGACCGCCCAAACAATCACCGGCGCATACAGCAGCCAGCCCAGCCACAGGGTTTGCGGCGCCAGCACGGCGGCACTGATCACGGCTGCACCTGCTCCAGGGCCTGGCGCAGTTCGGTGGCAGAGGCGTACTCATGGCGCGCGACCAGCTTGCCGTCTTCCAGTTGCAGCCACAGTACTTTATCCACAGGCGCCGGATAACGTGGAGCGATCCGAGCATCACGGTCGAGCATGACCCGGTAGTTGTAGGCCTGCATCGCGGGGACGGCGAAAAGCTTGGCGATCAACCTCGGCATGCGCTGGATATCGGCGACAAACACCACATGGCGCGCCTCCAGATAGCCCTTGGGCTGGCCCTGCAATGCCGCATCCACCTGTTTGGCTGCGTCCATGCTGCGCGCCACCAGCAGGACCTGCGCCTGATTATCCAGGGTATAGGCCTGGTCGAATTGATCCAGCAAGGTCCAGGGCGCCAGCCGCTCCCCGAGCTCAACTGCCTGGGCCCACAGGGGCAGAAAGACCAGAAACACCGCAACCAAAAACCTCACCGCGAACTCCTTGAGCAAAACCATCAACCGAACCGCCAGTCTACACCGAGCCTTTTCACACGGGACTTCCTGCGGTCATCATTTGAACGCTAAGCTGGAACCATGGATGACTCAGATTATTTGCGCCTGCTCACCATAGCGGCCGAACAAGCCAACGCGTTCCTGTCCAATGCCCGCAAATGGGAGCGTGAGCGTTGGGTCTGCCAGCGCCTGCTACAAGGCCTGAATGTGCCCTACCGCGCCGAAGAATTTCATGCCGCCGGTCAAGAGCCGCCGGATGTGCTGTTTCGCGACGCCAGTTTCGAAGTGTTTTTTGTCCTGGACGAAGGCCGGCGCCTGAATGACGAATGGCGCGACGAACTGCTACGGCGGCGCAGCGCTTTTTCCCTGAGCCAATTGGTGCGGCGTGAAGCCAAGCCCAGGCGCATTCCCGCCCATGAGTTCCTGCTGCGCCTGGCGCCGACCCTACGCAAGAAGGCCCATAACTATAAAGAACGCGGCATGGACCTGGGGGAGCTGGATATCATCGCCTTCGCCAGCCTCAAGCGCGAAGTGCTGGACCTCAACAGCCATTTCCCGCCGCCCACGGAATACCTGCGCCAGGGCTGGCGCTCGCTGTCATTGGTCGGCCCGACCTTTGCACGCGTGTTGTTCGCCCACCCGGACGCCCCGGATTTCTTGCGCAACAACCTGGGGCGCAGCATAGTGTTCGACGTGGGTATCAGCCTGTAACGTGATGCCCTTTTGCAACGTCTACCTGACGAGGCCTTTATGACCAGCCGCCTGAACCCTGACGACCAAGAACATGTCGAAGAGTACCTGCAACTGTCCCAACACCAGGTTGAGCGCAAGCCTTTCCGGCCGTGGCTGCTCCTTGGGGTGGTACTGCTTGTGGTGATTGGCCTGGGCCTCCTGAGCCGCCTTTTGAGTTACCTGACGCTATGAGCTGCCTGGCGCTCGCTCGGGTAACTGCACCGATTTCTTTTAGCCTTGCGAGATACCCCCATGACCCATCGTATTATTATCGTCGGCGGCGGCGCCGGCGGCCTGGAGTTGGCTACCCGCCTGGGTAAGACTCTGGGCAAGCGCGGTACCGCCAGCATCACGCTGGTGGACACCAACCTGACCCATATCTGGAAACCCCTGCTGCACGAGGTTGCCGCCGGCTCGCTGAACTCCTCTGAAGACGAACTCAATTACGTTGCCCAGGCAAAATGGAACCACTTCGAGTTCCAGCTGGGGCGCATGAGCGGGCTTGATCGTGAACAGAAGATAATCCAGCTGGCCGCGACCCTTGATGAAGAAGGCCGGGAACTGGTGCCTGCGCGCGTATTGGGCTATGACACCCTGGTGATTGCGGTCGGTAGCACCACCAATGACTTCGGCACCGAGGGCGCAGCACAACACTGCCTGTTCCTCGATACCCGCAAACAGGCAGAGCGCTTCCACCAGCAATTGCTCAACCACTACCTGCGCGCCCATGCCGGGCAAACCGATGTGGTGGAAAGAATCAGCGTGGCAATCGTTGGCGCTGGCGCCACCGGTGTCGAGTTGGCCGCGGAGCTGCACAACGCGGCCCATGAGCTGGCAGCCTATGGCCTGGACCGGATCAAACCAGAAAACATGTCCATCACCCTGATCGAAGCCGGGCCACGGGTATTGCCAGCCCTGCCAGAGCGGATCAGCGGACCTGTGCATAAAACCCTGGAAAAGCTCGGGGTGACGGTCATGACCAACTCCGCCGTGAGCGAAGTCACCGCCGACAGCCTGATCACCAGCAGTGGCCAGGTGATTCCCGCCAGCCTCAAGGTGTGGGCCGCCGGGATTCGCGCGCCGGGCTTTCTCAAGGACATCGACGGCCTGGAGACCAACCGCATCAACCAACTGCAGGTGCTGCCAACGCTGCAGACCACCCGTGACGAGAATATCTTCGCCTTTGGCGACTGCGCGGCCTGCCCGCAGCCGGGTACCGACCGTAACGTTCCACCGCGGGCGCAAGCGGCCCACCAGCAGGCGTCGTTGCTGGCCAAATCGCTGAAATTGCGCATCGAGGGCAAGCCCCTGCCCAGCTATAAGTACACCGACTACGGCTCACTGATCTCGCTGTCGCGTTTTTCGGCTGTGGGTAACTTGATGGGCAACCTGACCGGCAGCGTGATGCTTGAAGGCTGGCTGGCGCGGATGTTCTATGTGTCGCTGTACCGCATGCACCAGATGGCCTTGTACGGGTTCTTCCGCACGATGATGTTGATGCTGGGCAGCAAGATTGGACGGGGCACCGAGCCGCGGCTCAAACTCCACTAACAACACGGTCCCGGATGGGAGGGGGCTTGCTCCCGATAGCGGTGGTTCACACACACCGCAATCGGGAGCAAGCCCCCTTCTACATTGGATCGGCGGTACTTTCAGGTTTTGCGCAGGCAAAAAAAATCCCCGTATCTTTCGATACGAGGATTTTTAATATGGTCGGGGTAAGGGGATTCGAACTCCTGACATCCTGCTCCCAAAGCAGGCGCGCTACCGGACTGCGCTATACCCCGGTAAAAAAAAGGCGACCTTTTCAAGTCGCCTTCTTCGATCAGTGCTTTTGGCCTCTGATCTTAAGATTCGATTCCAGCGTGAACTGGTCTCAAAAATGGTGGGTCGTGTGGGATTCGAACCTACGACCAATTGGTTAAAAGCCAACTGCTCTACCAACTGAGCTAACGACCCAAAAATGGTCGGGGTAAGGGGATTCGAACTCCTGACATCCTGCTCCCAAAGCAGGCGCGCTACCGGACTGCGCTATACCCCGGTTTGAAATTGGCTCCGTGACCAGGACTCGAACCTGGGACCCAATGATTAACAGTCATTTGCTCTACCGACTGAGCTATCACGGAACTACATATTTCAAAGTACAACTTTTACTGCGATGTATCCTTCTCTTCGACGCTGTCCGTATCGCTACGTTAGCGTGTCTGAGGCGCGCTATTCTACAATCTTAAAAACCCCTGTCAACCCTTTAAATTGCTTTTAAGACAATGATTTGCGCTTCTTTCTGATTTCTCCTTGGGGAGAAGAAACCCGTGGGCTGACGTTGCTGCGGGGCGCACTTTACAAGCCTTTGCCTTACAGTTCAACGCCCTATCGAAAAAAAAGGCCCCGCAATGCGGGGCCTTTGCTTATAACCACCCAATCGGCGCTTAGTGGAAGACGATTTCTTCGTTTTCCACGGTGGCCTTGACGCTGGTCCCCGGCATAAAGCTGCCCGACAGGATCAGTTGGGCCAACGGGTTCTCGATCCAGCGCTGGATCGCACGTTTTAATGGCCGTGCGCCATACACCGGGTCGTAACCCACGGCGATCAACTTGTCCAAGGCCTCGCTGCTCAGCTCCAGCATCAGCTCGCGCTCTGCCAGACGGCTGCGCAGGCGGCCCAACTGGATCTCGGTAATGCCCGCGATCTGATCCCGCGCCAGAGGCTCGAAGATCACCACTTCATCGACCCGGTTGATAAATTCCGGGCGGAAGTGGCTGGTCAGCGCATCCATTACCGCAGCACGCTGACCTTCACGATCCCCGACCATTTCCTGGATCTGTACCGAGCCCAGGTTGGAGGTCATCACGATCACCGTATTACGGAAATCCACGGTACGCCCGTGGCTGTCCGTCAGCCGGCCATCTTCCAGCACTTGCAGCAACACGTTGAACACGTCCGGGTGAGCCTTCTCGACCTCATCCAGCAAGATCACCGAGTAAGGCTTACGCCGTACCGCTTCGGTCAGGTAGCCACCTTCCTCGTAGCCCACATAGCCTGGTGGCGCCCCGATCAAGCGAGCCACGGAATGTTTCTCCATGAACTCGGACATATCGATACGCACCATCGCCTCTTCTGTATCAAAGAGGAACTCGGCCAGGGCCTTGCACAACTCGGTCTTACCCACGCCGGTCGGGCCGAGGAACATGAACGAGCCACTCGGGCGGTTCGGGTCGGACAACCCGGCGCGCGAACGCCGTACCGCGTTGGACACCGCCACCACCGCCTCTTCCTGGCCGATGACGCGCTGGTGCAACAGGCTTTCCATACGCAACAGCTTGTCACGCTCGCCTTCCAGCATCTTCGACACCGGAATGCCGGTCCACTTGGACACAACCTCGGCAATTTCTTCCTCGGTCACCTTGCTGCGCAGCAACTGGTTTTCGCTGTGGCCATGCTGGTCGACCATTTGCAGGCTGCGCTCCAGATCCGGGATCACCCCGTACTGCAGCTCGGCCATGCGGTTCAGGTCGCCTTTACGGCGGGCAGCTTCCAGCTCCTGGCGCGACTGCTCGATCTTTTGCTGGATCTGTGCGGAACCCTGCACTTCGGCTTTTTCCGAGGTCCAGATTTCTTCCAGGTCCGAATACTCACGTTCCAGGCGGACGATTTCTTCCTGGAGTTTTTCCAGGCGTTTCTTCGCCGCGTCATCGTCCTCTTTCTTCAGCGCCTGGGATTCGACTTTCAGTTGAATCAGCCGGCGCTCCAGGCGGTCCAGCACTTCAGGCTTGGAATCGATTTCCATGCGAATACGGCTGGCCGCTTCGTCGATCAGGTCGATGGCCTTGTCCGGCAACTGACGGTCAGTGATGTAGCGATGGCTCAACTTGGCCGCCGCAATGATCGCGCCATCAGTGATTGCTACCCGGTGGTGGACCTCATAACGCTCTTTCAGGCCACGCAGGATCGCGATGGTGTCTTCTTCGCTCGGCTCTTCCACCAGGACTTTCTGGAAACGACGCTCAAGGGCCGCGTCCTTTTCAATGTACTGGCGGTACTCGTTGAGCGTGGTCGCACCGACACAATGCAACTCGCCCCGAGCCAGTGCTGGCTTGAGCATGTTGCCCGCATCCATCGAGCCTTCGCCTTTACCGGCGCCGACCATGGTGTGCAGTTCGTCGATAAACAGAATGATCTGCCCTTCCTGCTTCGACAGTTCGTTAAGCAGGGATTTGAGGCGCTCTTCGAACTCACCACGGAACTTGGCACCGGCGATCAACGCGCCCATGTCCAGGGACAGCAAGCGCTTGCCCTTGAGGCCGTCCGGCACCTCACCATTAATGATGCGCTGGGCCAGGCCTTCGGCGATGGCGGTTTTACCCACGCCAGGCTCGCCGATCAGCACCGGGTTGTTCTTGGTGCGACGCTGCAGGACCTGGATGGTGCGACGAATTTCATCGTCACGCCCGATCACCGGGTCCAGCTTGCCGTCTTCGGCGCGCTTGGTCAGGTCGACGGTGTATTTGTCCAGGGCCTGGCGCGACTCCTCGTGATTGGGGTCATTCACCGCCTCGCCGCCGCGCAGGTTGTTGATGGCATTTTCCAGGGCCTTTTTGCTCACGCCCTGGCCCAGCAACAACTTGCCGAGCTTGCTGTTGTCGTCCATGGCAGCGAGCAGCACCAGTTCGCTGGAGATGAACTGGTCGCCCTTCTGCTGAGCCAGGCGGTCCGCCTGATTGAGCAGGCGCGCCAAATCCTGGGACATATTCACGTCGCCCGTCGGATTCTGGATTTTCGGCAGCTGGTCGAGCTCTTTGCTCAATTCCTTGCGCAGGCTGTTGACGTCAAAGCCCACCTGCATCAGCAGGGGTTTGATCGAACCACCCTGCTGTTCGAGGAGCGCCTGCATCAAGTGCGCGGGCTCAATGGCCGGATGGTCGAGGCCAACTGCCAGGGATTGGGAATCCGATAACGCCAATTGTAATTTGCTGGTTAAACGATCAATACGCATTAGTCACCTTCCTTTTGAGCAGGCCGGAGCTATGTGCGAGCGAGCTTGCTCGCGATTAACGCATCCTGAATGAAGAAACCTGCCAGATACCCTTATAGATGGGGTGGATTCTGGAGGATTCAAGCCGGCAATGCATGATATGGATCAGCAGAGTCTAGCGTTCGAGCCAGATCAGGGAGGCAAATCGACCGGTGCGCGGGCTGCGCCGGTAAGAAAAGAAGCGTGGGTCGGTCACCGTACACAAACCGCCACCATAAACGGCGGTGATGCCGCGCGCAGCCAGGCGCAGACGCGCCAACTGATAGATGTCGGCCAGGAACTTGCCAGGATTATGGCTGGGAACGAAAGCCTGCGCGGTTTGCGGATGTTGCTGCACGAAGGCTTCACGCACTTCCGGGCCCACTTCAAAGGCCTTCGGGCCAATCGCCGGGCCTAACCAGACCAGTACGTCGGCAGGCGCAGTGTCCAGGCTTTCGGCGGCAGCTTCCAGCACTCCCGCGGCCAGTCCACGCCAACCGGCATGGGCAGCGGCAACCCGGGTCCCGGCTTTGTTGCAAAACAAGGTCGGCAGGCAATCGGCGGTCATCGCCGTGCAGGCGATGCCGGGCGTATCGGTCCAACTGCCATCTGCCTCGGCAATCTGCCCCGGATCGGCCTTGACCACGACGACACCATGGACCTGGCGCAGCCAGGCCGGCTGGATATCGAACGCGGCAGTGAGACGACGGCGATTCTCAAGTACAGCCCCAAGGCTGTCCTCGACATGATCGCCCAGATTCAGACTGTCGAACGGCGCCAGACTGACGCCGCCCGCACGGGTAGTGACACAGGCTTTCACCCCGGCCGGCGCAGGCCAGTCAGGAATCAGCCAGTCACTCATCCGACAAAGGCCTCGCGGTCTTGCTTGAGTAGCGACAGCAACCAGACAAAATCGTCGGGCAGTGGCGATTCCCAGCTCATCCGCTCACCGCTCGTCGGATGATCCAGCTCCAGGAAGCGTGCATGCAACGCCTGGCGCGGGAACGACTTCAACGATTCGACCATGGTCACACTGGCGGCCGGCGGAATACGGAAGCGACCACCGTAGGCCGGATCGCCGACCAACGGGAAGTTGATATGCGCCATGTGCACCCGGATCTGGTGGGTACGGCCGGTTTCCAGCTTGACCCGCACATGGGTGTGGGAACGGAAACGCTCCAGCACGCGGTAGTGGCTGACGGCCTGCTTGCCACCCTCCATCACCGCCATGCGCTGGCGCTGCTGGCCATGACGACCGATAGGCGCGTTGATCTTGCCACCCGCCACGACCACACCAATCACGATGCACTCATAGATGCGGCTGACGCTGCGGCTCTGCAATTGTGTGACCAACTGCGTCTGTGCCTGGATGGTCTTGGCCACCACCATCAGACCGGTGGTGTCCTTGTCCAGGCGGTGGACAATGCCGCAGCGCGGGACATTGATGATGTCCGGCACATGGTGCAACAAGGCATTGAGCAAGGTGCCATCAGCGTGCCCGGCCGCCGGGTGAACCACCAGGCCTGCGGGTTTGTTGATCACCAGGATGTCGTCGTCTTCATAGACGATATCCAGCTCGATGTCCTGGGCGATCCATTCTCCCTGGGCTTCCTGCTCGGCAGTCAGCTCAAGAACCGAACCGCCATGAACTATGTCTCGCGGGCGGATAACCGCTCCATCCACAGTCAGGCGGCCGTCTTTGATCCAGGCGGAAAGGCGCGAGCGCGAGTGCTCAGCGAATAGTTGTGCGGCGACTTGATCGAGGCGTTGGCCGCCCAATTCGGACGGCACCTCTGCGCGAAGTTCAATTTTATCGGACATGCTCAGACTAGGCGTGGCACAGCCTTTGGTTTCGGCTGCGCGCTTGTGGTTAAATACGGCGTCTTTTGCCCCGAGGCTTTCATCGGGGCGCTCATCATAACAGGACGGCCCCGCCCAAGACAGCGGCCGTCATAGGGACGCAAGCCGCCATGCAAGTGAAACACCTGCTGCTGATCGCCATCCTCGCCATGACTGCTGCTTGCTCGTCAACAAAGGACGTCGTCGACGAAAACCTCAGTGAAGTCGAGCTGTACCAGCAGGCTCAGGCCGACCTGGACAATAATAGCTACACAAGCGCCACGGCCAAGCTCAAGGCCTTGGAGTCGCGTTATCCGTTTGGCCGCTATGCCGACCAGGCCCAGCTCGAACTGATCTACGCGAACTACAAGAACGCCGAGCCGGAAGCTGCCAAGTCCGCTGCCGAGCGTTTTATCCGCCTGCACCCGCAACACCCGAACGTGGACTACGCCTACTACCTCAAGGGCCTGACCTCGTTTGACCAGGACGTTGGCCTGCTGGCGCGCTTCCTGCCGCTGGACATGACCAAGCGTGACCCTGGTGCTGCGCGCGACTCCTATAACGAGTTCGCCCAGCTGACCAGCCGCTTCCCCAACAGCCGCTACGCGCCGGACGCCAAGCAGCGCATGATCTACCTGCGCAACCTGCTGGCTTCCTACGAAATCCACGTAGCCCACTACTACCTGACGCGCCAGGCTTATGTCGCTGCCGCCAACCGTGGCCGCTATGTAGTGGAAAACTTCCAGGAAACCCCTTCGGTGGGTGATGGCCTGGCAGTAATGACCGAAGCCTACATGCGCCTGCATCTGGATACCCTGGCGGACACCAGCCTGCAGACCTTGAAACTCAACTACCCAGACCACCCAAGCCTGAAAGACGGCCAGTTTGTGCCGCAGGTTGCCGAAGCGGACAACCGCTCGTGGCTGAGCAAGTACACCCTGGGCCTGATCGAGTCCCGTCCGCCGTTGCCGCCGGGTGAAACCCGCGCCAACCAGGACATCCTCAAGCAGTATCAGGACGCCAAGGACTCCATCCCGTCCGAGCTCAAGCCCCATGACGAGAACGGCGACGTGATCGAGGAAGAAGCACCAGAGGCCCTGGGCAACAACCAGGATCGCTCGTGGTTCAGCTACATGACGTTCGGTGTCTTTGACTGAAAACCAGTCTGGCAGCGCAAGAAGGAGCCTCTCGGGGCTCCTTTTTTCATGGCGCGACTTTATTACCCTGTGCGCCGTTAACATCCTTGGCTAAACTGCCGCATTCCCTGTCGAGAAGCTGCCTGCCATGGTTCGTTTACTGTTCTGGATTGCCCTGATTGCTGCTGCGGTATGGTTCTGGCGCAAGTTCAAGCGCTCCGCTTCTACGCAGCAACAGCCCCGCGAACAAGGGGCCGCGCCCATGGTTCGCTGTGCCCACTGTGGCGTACATCTGCCTCAGGACCGGGCATTGAGCCAGCAGCAGGAGTGGTACTGCACCCAGGCGCACCTCGAGCAGGGACCAAAGTCTATCGAACGCTGAAAGCCTGGAACCGTAGGAGCTGGCTTGCCGGCTCCTACAAGGGCCCACGCTTATATCCGACCAACGGGCGCATAGGGAGCGGGGTCAATAACCGGCTCGTGCCCCAACAGCAAGTCAGCAAACAACTGGCAAGACGCAGGTGCCAATACCAGGCCGTTGCGGTAATGCCCGCAGTTGAGCCACAGCCCTTCAAACCCTGGCACCTTGCCAATATAAGGGATGCCCTCGGGCGAACCTGGCCGCAACCCGGCCCAATGCCCCACCACTGCGGCATCCGCCAGTGCCGGAATCAACTCCACCGCCGAGGCTTTCAGGCTTTCCAGGGCCGGTTCGGTCGGCGTCTTGTCGAAGCCTTCATGTTCCAGCGTACTGCCAACCAGGATGTGCCCATCCCGGCGTGGAATCGCATAGCGCCCTTTCGCCAGGACCATGCTCGACAGAAAGTCCGAGGCGCACTTGTACAGAATCATCTGCCCCTTGACCGGCTCCACGGGCAACGTCAGCCCCAGGCTGTCCAGCAATTCACCACTCCAGGCCCCGGCCGCGAGCACGACCTGATCGCCACGCACTTCACCCTGAGCCGTATTGACCCCGACGATGCTGCCGCCCTCCTGGATAAAGCCCTGTACCGCGCAATGCTCATGCAAGGTCACCCCGGGCAACGCCAATAACGCAGCCTTCAGGGATTTGACCAGGCGCGGATTACGCACGTTGGCCACGTCGGCCATATAAATGGCCTGTGAAAACCCTGCCCCCAGCACAGGAACCGCATCACGGGCGGCCGACACATCCACCTTGCTCAATGGCCGACCTTCCCGTGCAGCCCAGGCCAGGGCATCGGCCTCGTCGTCGAGGTCCAGCCAATAAAGGCCGGTGGTATGAACCTCGGGATCCACACCGGTGGCGGCAAACAGGCGCTGGGCCAATTGCGGATAGAAATCCTGGGACCAATGGGCCAGCGCCGTGACGGCCGGGCTGTAGCGCCACGGGTATAACGGCGAAACAATCCCGCCACCGGCCCAGGAAGACTCTTGCCCGACCGATGAACGGTCCAGCACGACCACTGCCTGCCCCTGCGTTGCCAGGTTGAACGCCGTCAACAGCCCGATAACACCACCACCCACCACTACGACTTGCTGTTGCTTAGTCATTGTTCGATCCAGCCCATGAAAAGAAAGGAGTACCCCTGGCACCCCGTCGCCCACCAGCCTCATCGCCCCCAGCACTCCTGACGAGTGGTGCCGGGCACCGCGCCGGGATTAGCCCGCGCGCCAGTGCTGGTCAAGCTGAACTCACCACAAGTATCACCCAGCATCGCGCCGGCAAGAGGCGTCGCGGTCAGGGTGAAGTCCTGCGGATTCAGTATCACCGTGATTCTATAGCGATCATTACCGGTACTGACGCCGCTGGCATCAATAAAAGTGCCATTTCTCACGTAATAGCGTTCCAGCTGCTGGGCTTGCTCCGTGAGCAGCCCGACGATTTCTGTGCGGTAGGCCTTTTTCACATGGGCGCTGTACCCCGGATAAACCACCGCAGCCAATGTGGCAATGATCGCTAGTGCAATCAGTAACTCTATCAAGGTGAATCCTTTGCAGTTGCCGCTCATCGTGATGCTCACCTATTGAAGTTGTCGCCATAGAACTCTTCGAAATCCCCCACCGGCATCCGGGTCGACGCGCGCAAAGACGCTCTCCAGAACCGTGCGCGACTGACCGCTGAACCCCACAGCCGTGACCCGATATAAAGTTGCGGGGGTATTGGGCGGCAAATGTGCCATTCCGATACCGGGCCCTAGGTTTTGAATACCGTATACGCCCCCCTTCAAGCCGACCCAGGCGATGACCGAGACCGGATCGACACCCGGCTGGCTGATGGCATACGCCTCTTTTGGCGGTGCGCAGGTGACTTGCGACTGACAGGCCGGCAAACCGAACCCATGCGCCTGCACAGCCGACTCACCGCGCCTGAGCCCGTCTTCGGCCGCTTGAAACGATAAGGTGCGGTGCCTGATGCTGCCGGCGAGTTGCTCCTGCGACGTTGCGCCCTGCATCGATGACAGCCCGAGAACCGTCAACAGCAGCAGCAATACCAGGCTGATCAAGAGCACCATGCCGCGCTGCCTGGAGGCCGATATCCGGAGCCCACTATTCAAGGCGATTACGCACGGCTGCGACGGCGCTGTAGATCTGGTCGCGCGCGCGACGTGCCGGATCGCGGAGCGTCAACGCCACACGCACACTGCGGATCAGCGATTCTTCGCTGGGGTGGCTGTCATACCGGGTCACGACACTGGACCCGGGCCGGCTGGCCATCCCGAAACTCATTTCGAACGCCCCCACGTTATCCACCAGCACCGCCTTGGCCGGGGTTGTCGGAGTGCTGATCTTCAGTTGCCCTGACTCAAAGGTGTAGGTCAGCTTGCGCACGGGAAAAGCGATCTGCCCGGTCCCTGGCTTGGGGGGTACCCCCGAATAGGCCTGAGCACTGTCAATACAATTGCTGAGCACCGTCCAGTCAGGACGACTGCCCTGGTCGCCGACATCGCCCGTGACCAGCGTCAGGCTGGTTGAGGCACCATTGACCAGCACACTGACCGGCCTGGAAAAGTCAGCAGGCGCCTGAGCAATCAAAGGCAGGGACAGGCAACCGAACATCCCCGCCAGGCGAATCTCCTGGAGCATCTTGCCCAGGACAAACCGCCCATCATCCTGCAATAGCGCCGAGGCGTGCTGGCTGGCCGCAGTGCTTCGGGCAGCCAGTGTTACCTGGACGGCCGCCAGGACTACAAGTAACCCCAGAAGCGTCGCCAGCAATGCCTCGACCAGGCCAAAGCCCGCACTGGAGCGCCTCATAGCACAGGCCTCGGATCAACCGCGACACGACTGGTCAGGGTGAATGTTTCACGGGTGTTGTCAGCATTGGCTGCACGCGAATCATCCCAACTGATGCTGATAGTCACCTCGCGCTGGCTGATCGCAATCGAACCTTTGGCGGAATCGCCAGCCAAGTGGCGGATATTGGCCTCGAAGTCGTGCAAGTCCAGGTCGCGGACACTCGCGGCTAAGGTGTTGGCTGCCCAGCTATCGCCACTTTCCCAGGAGTAGTCAGCACCCGCGTTGGCGCGGATCCGGTCGAGCATGTCATAGGCGATGAAACTCGCCTGGCTGATCATTCTGGAGCTGTCGGTGTACTTGAGTGCATTCAGCTGGATCAACCCGGCCCCCAGCAGACCGACGCCGAGAATCAGCAGCGAGACCAGTACTTCGATCAGGCTCATGCCAACCTCCCGAGCGGCGGGGACGGGAGTACAACACGTTATCGGGCAGGCTCGCATAGCCATCGTCATCCTTGTCGAGGGTCATAAAAACGGCCGAAATGGCCGTGGGTTGTCCAAGACTAGCGCCGCCCTGGCAGCCGCGCCGCCCCTCGGAATATAGGGAAATACTTTGGACAGGAAGGCCATCACTGCGCAGTCGTGGACCGCCGCTATAACTATTCCTGTCACAAGCAAATGAACTGTCCACGGAGGGACGATGTATGAAACAACGGGGTTTCACATTGATCGAATTGCTGCTCGGTTTGATCGTCAGCGGCATCCTGGCGCAATTGGCAGTGCCCGGATTCAAGAGCCTGATGGACTCACAAACGCGACTGAGCGCGGCACAGGCACTGGCCTCCGGCCTGCGCTACGCCCGCACCCAAGCCATTGCTCGCAATCGGACGGTCGTCATCCATGCGCTGGATGACGACTGGAGCAAAGGCTGGAGGGTGGTGGTGGACATGAATGGGCGCGGCCACCTGGACGACGACAACCCGGTACTGCTGGAGCGCCAGGACAATGGGCGGACTCCCATCGTAGGCAATACACCGGTGCGCACGCAGATTCGTTTCAGCGGGCTGGGCGAACCCCTGCTGTCTGCGGGAGGGTTTCGTGCCGGCACCGTGTATGTGTGCTCAGCGGAGCAGCCGCTGAGCCTGCATCAGGTAGTGCTGGCACCCAGCGGCCGGATCAGCTTGCGCAGCGACAAGGCCGAGCAGGCATTGTGCCGCGGGTACACCAGCGAGACAGGGCTCAGAGCAGCGAACGAACCCGCAGCTCCTTGGGCATGGAAAAAGTGATGTGTTCTTCACGCCCTGCCAGCTCATCGGCGCCTGTCGCGCCCCACGCCTGCAACTGCTGGATGACGCCACGCACCAAGACTTCCGGCGCCGAGGCGCCGGCCGTGATACCGATACGCTCGACACCGTCGAACCAACTGCGCTGCAGGTCTTCGGCGCCATCGATCAGGTATGCCGGAGTAGCCATGCGTTCGGCAAGCTCACGCAGACGATTGGAGTTGGAGCTGTTGGGACTACCCACCACCAGTACTACGTCGCACTCGTCGGCCAGTTGTTTGACGGCATCCTGGCGGTTTTGTGTGGCGTAGCAGATATCGTCCTTGCGTGGCCCACCAATGGCGGGGAAACGAGTACGCAGGGCATCAATGACGCGGCTGGTGTCATCCATCGACAACGTGGTCTGGGTCACGAAGGCCAACTTTTCAGGGTTATGCACTTGCAGCTCGGCGACGTCTTTTTCGTCTTCCACGAGGTAGATCGCGCCGCCATTGCTGGCGTTGTACTGCCCCATGGTGCCTTCGACCTCCGGGTGGCCGGCGTGGCCGATCAGGATGCACTCACGGCCGTCACGGCTGTAGCGTGCCACTTCGATATGCACCTTGGTAACCAGCGGGCACGTCGCGTCGAAGACTTTCAGGCCGCGGCCTGCCGCTTCGGTGCGCACGGCCTGGGAAACGCCGTGGGCGCTGAAAATGACGATAACGTCATCCGGCACCTGTTCCAGCTCCTCGACAAAAATCGCGCCGCGAGCCCGCAGGTCTTCGACCACGAACTTGTTGTGGACAACTTCATGGCGCACGTAGATCGGTGGCCCGAAGACTTCCAGGGCGCGATTGACGATTTCGATCGCCCGGTCCACGCCGGCGCAGAAGCCACGGGGGTTGGCGAGTTTGATTTGCATGCTGTGCCTCGTGTCTTGCCATGTAGGAGCGAGCTTGGTCACGAAAATTTCACAGGCACCGCGATCATTCAGGATGCCAGGATTTTCGTTGAAGACCTTCGCGAGCTAGCTCGCTCCTACAATAGGCCGGAATCGTCAGTTAGAGCGCTTTAACGTCGATGATTTCAACATCAAAGGTCAAGGTCTTACCGGCCAACGGGTGGTTGAAGTCGATAGTCACCTGAGTGTCATCAAAGGTTTTGACCACACCGGGCAGTTCAGTATTCGCCGCATCGTTGAAGATCACCAGCAAGCCTTCCGACAGCTCCATATCCTGGAACTGCGAACGCGGGATGATCTGTACGTTTTGCGGGTTGGGCTGGCCAAAGGCGTTTTCCGGCGGGATCTGCAAGTTGCGCTTGTCGCCTGCCTTGAAGCCGAAAAGTGCCGCTTCGAAGCCCGGCAGCAGGTTGCCGTCGCCGACCTTGAAGGTCGCCGGGGCCTTGTCGAACGTGCTGTCGACCGTGTCGCCATTCTCCAGGCGCAATGCAAAATGCAAGGTGACTTCCGTGTTCTGGCCAATGCGTTGTTCGGCCAATACTTGTTCAGTCATTTACGGCTTCTCCGGGTTTGTTGCCCTTGAACATATCCAGCGCCAGCATGACAGCGCCAACGCAGATGGCGCTGTCGGCAAAATTGAACGCCGGGAAATAATGGCGGTTCTGCCAGTGCACCAGAATGAAGTCGATCACATGGCCAAGGGCAATGCGGTCGTACAGATTGCCCAGGGCCCCGCCCAGCACCAGTGCCAGGGCGATAGCCAGCCAGGTGTCGTTGCGGCCCAGGCGCTTGAGCCAGACCACCAGCACCGCGCTGACCACCACGGCGATCAGGGCAAACAGCCAGCGCTGCCAACCGCCACTGTCAGCCAGGAAGCTGAATGCAGCGCCGGTGTTGTAGGCCAGGGTCCAGCTGAAGTAGTCAGGAATCACCACGATCTGCTGGAACATTTCCAGGGAGCCCTCGAAGTGAGCCTTGCTGACCTGGTCGATGACCAGGACCAGCAAGCTCAGTACGAGCCAACCCAGACGTCCGAAACGGCTGGATTTAGGCATAGTGGCGAACCTCGCCAGCACCGCTGATGTTGTCGACGCAACGACCGCAGATTTCCGGATGCTCAGGGTTCACGCCAACATCTTCACGGCAGTGCCAGCAACGGGCGCACTTGGCGAAGGTCGACTTGACCACCTTGAGCTTGAGGCCCGGTACTTCGGTAGCCACCGCATCAGCCGGGGCCTGGGCGAATGGCGCGAGGCTGGCTGTGGAGGTAATCAGCACGAAGCGCAGTTCGTTGCTCAACTTGCCCAGGTCGGCGGTCAGGCCCTCCTCGGCAAACAGCGTGACTTCGGCTTGCAGGTTGCCACCGACGGCCTTGGCCGCACGCTGGACTTCCAGTTCCTTGTTCACCGCAACCTTGACGGCCATCACACCTTCCCAGTACTCGCGGCCCAGTTCGAAGTCGGCCGGCAATTCGGTCAGGCCTTCGTACCAGGTGTTGAGCATCACGGACTCGTTACGCTCGCCCGGCAGGTACTCCCACAGTTCGTCGGCGGTGAAGGCCAGGATCGGTGCGATCCAGCGCACCAGCGCTTCGGAGATGTGATACAGCGCGGTTTGCGCCGAGCGGCGCGCCTTGCTGTTGGCGCCGGTGGTGTACTGGCGGTCCTTGATGATGTCGAGGTAGAAGCCACCCAACTCCTGCACGCAGAAGTTGTGGATCTTCGAATAGACGTTCCAGAACCGGTACTCGCCGTAGTGTTCCTGCAACTCGCGCTGCAGCAACAGGGTACGGTCCACGGCCCAACGGTCCAGGGCGAGCATTTCCTCGGCCGGCAGGATGTCGGTGGCCGGGTTGAAACCGGTCAGGTTCGACAGCATGAAGCGTGCGGTATTGCGGATACGGCGGTAGGCATCGGCGCTGCGTTGCAGGATCTGCTCCGAAACGGCCATCTCGCCCGAGTAGTCGGTGGAAGCCACCCACAGGCGCATGATATCGGCGCCCAGGGTGTCGTTGACCTTCTGCGGCGCGATCACGTTGCCCAGGGACTTGGACATCTTGCGACCGTTCTCGTCGACGGTGAAGCCGTGGGTCAGCAGTTCGCGGTATGGGGCGTGATCGTCGATGGCGCAGCCGGTCAGCAGGGACGAGTGGAACCAGCCACGGTGCTGGTCCGAGCCTTCCAGGTACAGGTCGGCACGCGGGCCGGTCTCGTGACCCATCGGGTGCGAACCACGCAGTACGTGCCAGTGGGTGGTACCGGAGTCGAACCACACGTCGAGGGTGTCGCTGATCTTGTCGTACAGCGGCGCTTCGTCGCCCAGCAGCTCAGCGGCATCCAGCTTGAACCAGGCTTCGATGCCTTCCTGTTCAACGCGCTGGGCCACCACTTCCATCAACTCGACGGTACGTGGGTGCAGTTCGCCGCTTTCCTTGTTCAGGAAGAACGGGATCGGCACACCCCAGTTGCGCTGGCGGGAGATGCACCAGTCCGGACGGTTGGCAATCATCGAGTGCAGACGTGCCTGGCCCCAGGCCGGGACGAACTTGGTGTCTTCGATGGCTTTGATCGCACGCTTGCGCAGGGTTTCGCCGGCGACTGGCTCTTTGTCCATGCCGATAAACCACTGCGCGGTGGCGCGGTAGATCAGCGGGGTCTTGTGGCGCCAGCAGTGCATGTAGCTGTGCTTGATGGTTTCGGTGTGCAGCAGCGCACCGACTTCCGACAGCTTGTCGATGATCGGCTGGTTGGCCTTGAAGATGAACTGGCCGCCGAAGAACTCCAGCGAAGGCGCGTACACGCCATTGCTCTGCACCGGGTTGAGGATGTCATCGTTGACCATGCCATAGGCTTTGCAGGTCACGAAGTCGTCCACGCCGTAGGCCGGCGCGGAGTGAACCACACCGGTACCCGAACCCAGTTCGACGTAGTCAGCCAGGTACACCGGCGACAGGCGGTCATAGAACGGGTGACGGAAGTTGATCAGTTCCAGCGCAGAGCCGGTGGCGGTGGCGATCACCGAGCCTTGCAGCTCGTAGCGGGCCAGGCAGGCCTCGACCATTTCCTCGGCCAGCACCAGCAGGCGATCACCAACGTCCACCAGGGCGTAGGTGAATTCCGGATGCACGTTCAGCGCCTGGTTGGCTGGGATGGTCCACGGGGTGGTGGTCCAGATCACGATGGCAGCTGGCTTGGCCAGGCTCGCCAGGCCAAAGGCCCCGGCCAGCTTGGCGTCGTCGGCAATCGGGAACGCGACGTCGATGGTCGAGGACTTCTTGTCTTCGTACTCGACTTCCGCTTCGGCCAGGGCCGAGCCGCAGTCAAAGCACCAGTTCACGGGCTTGAGGCCCTTGAACACGAAGCCGCCCTTGACGATCTCGGCCAAGGCACGGATTTCACCGGCCTCGTTCTTGAAGTTCATGGTCTTGTACGGGTTGTCCCAGTCTCCCAACACACCCAGGCGGATGAATTCGGACTTCTGCCCTTCGATCTGCTCGGTGGCGTAGGCACGGCACAGCTCGCGGGTCTTGTCGGCGCCCAGGTTCTTGCCGTAGGTCACTTCGACCTTGTGTTCGATCGGCAGGCCGTGGCAGTCCCAACCCGGGACATAAGGCGCATCGAAGCCCGCAAGGGTTTTCGAGCGGATGATCATGTCCTTGAGAATCTTGTTCAGCGCATGACCGATGTGAATCGTGCCGTTGGCATAAGGAGGGCCGTCGTGCAGGACGAATTTCGGACGATCCTTGCCAATCTCGCGCAACTTTCCGTACAGGCCAATACTGTCCCAGCGCTGCAGGATCTGCGGTTCGCGCTGTGGCAGGCCGGCCTTCATTGGGAAGGCGGTGTCCGGAAGGTTTAGCGTGGCTTTATAGTCGGTCATTTAAGGCTCTTCATTAGCGATGGGCGCTAGGTGCGGCTAGTGCACGGGCGGCGGCGACATCCGCATTGATCGCCGTTTTCAACGCCTCAAGGGAGGCGAATCGCTGCTCTTCACGCAGCTTTTGGTGGAAAACCACCGTCAAACGCCGGTCATACAAATCCCCGGCAAAATCCAAAAGGTGAACTTCCAGGTGGGCCTTGCCATCACCTGCAACCGTTGGCCTGACGCCTATATTGGCGACTCCGGGCCACGGTTGGCCGTCGATCTCGACACTCACCAGATACACCCCGGTCAGTGGCACGCGACGGCGCTTGAGTTGCACGTTGGCAGTTGGCGTGCCCAGTTGGCGCGCCAGCTTCTGGCCGTGCAGGACCCGCCCGGCAATCCGGAACGGGCGACCGAGCAAACGCTCGGCCAAGGCGAAGTCGGCAGCGGCCAGGGCATTTCGCACCTGGGTGCTGCTCACGCGCAGACCGTCCAGTTCAACGGTTTGCGCGGCTTCGACGGTAAACCCCTGGGTTACGCCGGCTTGTTGCAGGAAATCGAAATCCCCTACCCGGTCGCAACCGAAGCGAAAGTCGTCACCGACCTCCAAATGCTGCACACCCAAGCCATCGACAAGGATACGGTCGACGAACTCGGTGGCGCTGAGACTGCGTAAACGCTGGTTGAACGCCAGGCACAAGACCCGGTCCACGCCTTCTTCGGCCAGCAGCTGCAGTTTGTCCCGCAAGCGGGCCAAACGGGCCGGGGCCGTCTCGGGGGTGAAGAATTCACGGGGCTGCGGCTCGAAAATCACCACGCAGCTGGGCACACCCAACTCGACTGCGCGCTCGCGCAGCCGCGCCAGGATAGCCTGGTGGCCACGGTGAACACCGTCAAAGTTGCCAATAGTGGCGACGCAGCCCCGATGCTCGGGGCGCAGGTTGTGGAGACCTCGAACCAGCTGCATAACGCGCTTCTTGCTCATAAAGTGGTCGATTATAACCACACCCGGCCCCGGACGACAGGCAACAGCACAGGCCAAATGATTCGAATCGAAAAAACAGCCGGCTTATTGTTGATTGCGATCAATTCAGCGCCTTGCGATTGAAATCCCGCAGACGGAAGCCCAGCAGCAACAACATGCCAAAGTAGGCGATCACCCCGGCCACGACCAGCAGGCCCAGGCGCAGGAATCGCTCGAGCATCTGCCCTTCGTCCCACGCCGGCATCCAATGCATCAGCCCCAGCAATACGGCCGACATCACGGCCACGGCCAACAGCAACTTGAGGGCAAACACGCCCCAGCCTGGCTGCGGCTGATACATTTTTTGTTTACGCAGTTGATAAAACAGCAGGCCAGCATTGATGCAGGCGCCGGCGCTGATTGCCAGGGCCAGGCCGGCGTGAGCCAGCGGCCCGATGAATATCAGGTTGAACAGTTGGGTGACCACCAGGGTAAAAATCGCGATTTTCACTGGGGTACGAATGTTTTGCTGGGCATAAAAGCCCGGCGCCAAGACCTTGATCACGATAATCCCCAGCAACCCCACCGAATAAGCGATCAGCGCGCGCTGGGTCATCAAGGCATCAAAGGCACTGAATTGGCCATACTGGAACAGCGAAACCGTCAGCGGCTCCGCCAGGATTCCCAGGGCCAGGGCGCATGGCAGCACCAGCACAAAGCACAAGCGCAGGCCCCAGTCGAGAATGCGCGAGTATTCATGGCGGTCCTTGCTGGCGTAAGTACGCGCCAGGGTCGGCAGCAAAATGGTGCCCAGCGCCACGCCCAGCACGCCAGATGGCAATTCCATCAGACGGTCGGCGTAATACATCCACGACACGGAGCCGGAGACCAGCAGCGAAGCAAACGCGGTGTTGATGATCAGGGAGATCTGGCTGACCGACACCCCGAGAATCGCCGGCAGCATGTTTTTCATCACGCGCCACACGCCAGTGTCCTTGAGATTGAGGCGCGGCAACACGAGCATGCCGATCTTTTTCAGGTGCGGCAGCTGATACAACAGTTGCGCCAGGCCACCGGCCAGCACTGCCCAGCCGAGCGCCATGACCGGCGGATCGAAGTACGGCGTGAGGAACAACGCAAATATGATCATGCTGACGTTAAGCAGGGTCGGCACAAACGCCGGCACCGAGAAACGGTTCCAGGTATTGAGGATCGCGCCCGCCAGGGACGATAGGGAGATCAGCAATATATAAGGAAAGGTCACCCGCAACAGATCGCTGGTGAGGGCGAATTTTTCCGGGGTGTTGGCAAAACCGGGCGCCGTGGCCCAGATAATCCAGGGTGCGGCGAGCATCCCGGCGATGGTCACCAGCATCAGCACCAGGGTCAACAGGCCCGAGACGTAGGCGATGAAGGTGCGGGTGGCCTCCTCGCCTTGCTGGGTTTTGTATTCCGCCAGAATCGGCACAAATGCCTGGGAAAACGCACCCTCGGCGAAGATCCGCCGCAGCAGGTTGGGCAGCTTGAAGGCGATAAAGAAGGCATCCGTGGCCATGCTCGCGCCAAAAATACGTGCAATGAGGGTGTCACGTACAAACCCCAGAACCCTGGAAATCATCGTGATAGAGCTGACGGCGGCCAACGACTTGAGCAGATTCATTGAAAGAGTTTTTGCCTATAGATAAAGAGCAGGCGAACAAAGCGCCCACTTATGCGATACTGCGCGCCTGCAACAGCACAGAGCCAAAGCTCGCGAGTTTACAGGTCAAGCGCCGGAAATAAATAACCCGCCTCTTCAGATCGACCACTCAGCAGTTCGCATCAGCCGCCCTTGACAAGACTTCAACTCATCGGCATGATTCGCGGCCTATTTTGTTTGCTATTTCCTAAAAAGTCTTTCGAGGAGCTCGACGGTGGCCAACACACCTTCCGCCAAAAAACGTGCAAAACAGGCTGAGAAGCGTCGCAGCCACAACGCCAGCCTGCGTTCCATGGTTCGTACCTACATCAAGAATGTAGTTAAGGCCATTGACGCAAAAGACGCTGAAAAAGCTCAAGCTGCTTACGTTCTGGCCGTGCCAGTTATCGACCGTATGGCCGATAAAGGCATCATCCACAAGAACAAAGCTGCTCGCCATAAAGGTCGTCTGAATGGCCACATCAAGGCTCTGAACCTTGCTGTTGCAGCCTAAGCGATAAGCTTGTTAAAAAACCGACCCCAGGGTCGGTTTTTTATTGCCTACGATTTATGCCAACCCCAAAACAAATGCGGGAGCTGGCTTGCCTGCGACGGGCGCATAACATTCAACAAAGATGTCGACTGTTAAACCGCTATCGCAGGCAAGCCAGCTCCCACATAAAGCAACGCTGCACTGCCAGGCTTATTGCGCACTAGGCCAAGGCAGGATCGGAATCGCCGTCACCGCATTCTGCGGACTGCCTTCGATCAGGCGGTCGCTGTAGACCAGATACACCAGGGTATTGCGCTTCTTATCAAGGAAACGCACCACCTGCATGGTCTTGAACACCAGCGAGGTGCGCTCCTTGAACACTTCGTCGCCATCCTTGAGTTCACCCTTGAAGCGGATCGGCCCGACCTGGCGGCAGGCAATCGACGCTTCGGCGCGATCTTCGGCCAGGCCCAGACCACCTTTGACACCGCCGGTCTTGGCGCGGGACAAGTAGCAGGTCACGCCGTCAACCTTGGGGTCGTCAAACGCCTCGACGACGATTCGGTCGTTGGGGCCGACAAACTTGAACACCGTCGATACCTGGCCAATCTCTTCAGCCGAAGCCAGCAGCGGCATCGCCACCAACAACCCCAGCAACCCCTTCAATACACGCATCGCAGCTTTTCCTTTAAACCAGGATCAGGTTATCGCGGTGAACCAGTTCCGGCTCAGCCATGTAACCCAACAGACCGACAATCGACTCAGACGACTGCCCAATGATTTTCTGCGCCTCAAGGGCGCTGTAGTTGGCCAGGCCACGGGCGATCTCACGACCGTCCGGCGCTACGCACACCACCATTTCACCACGGCGGAAGCTGCCCTGGACCAGCTTGACGCCTACCGGCAACAAGCTCTTGTTACCCTGGGACAACGCCGACACCGCCCCCGCATCCAGCACCAGGGTGCCACGGGTCTGCAGATGGCCGGCCAGCCACTGCTTGCGCGCCGCCAGCATGCCACGCTCGGGCGATAGCAACGTGCCAATGCGCTCGCCAGCCTTGAGGCGATCCAGCACGCGCTCCAGGCGCCCGCCGACGATGATGGTATGGGCACCAGAGCGGGCCGCCAAGCGCGCAGCGCGCAACTTGGTCTGCATGCCACCACGCCCCAGCGCACCACCGACACTGCCGGCCACGGCATCGAGCGCCGGGTCATCGGCACGCGCCTCGTAGATCAACTGGGCGTCCGGATTGTTGCGCGGATCGGCGTCGAACATGCCATCGCGATCCGTGAGGATCACCAGCAGGTCAGCCTCCACCAGGTTGGCCACGAGGGCAGCCAAGGTGTCGTTGTCGCCAAAACGGATCTCGTCGGTCACCACGGTGTCATTCTCGTTGATCACCGGGATCACCTTGAGCTCGACCAGGGCACGCAAGGTGCTACGGGCATTGAGGTAACGCTTGCGGTCAGACAGATCGTCATGGGTCAACAGAATCTGCGCGGTATGGCGCCCGTGCTCGGCGAAGCTGGATTCCCAAGCCTGCACCAACCCCATCTGACCAATCGCCGCAGCAGCCTGCAACTCATGCATCGCGCTGGGTCGCGCGGTCCAGCCAAGGCGGCTCATCCCGGCGGCAACCGCCCCGGACGACACCAGCACCAACTCGACACCCGCCTCATGCAAGGCCACCATCTGTTCAACCCAGATGCTCATGGCTGCGCGATCCAGCCCCTTGCCATCTGCCGTCAGCAGCGCACTTCCGATCTTTACGACCCAGCGTTGCGCACCCGTCACTTTGCTCCGCATCATCTTCAACCTTAGATTGAGGGCCACGCGACCCAGCGCCGCCCATAACGTTATTCGTGACTACCGATTACCAGATACTAAAACGCCGCTCGATTGAGCGGCGCTTAAGTTTATCGCAACAGATCAGTCACGCACGTAAATGATTTCCGGACCATCTTCATCATCCACATCTTCCTCATCCCAATCATCGTCACCGATATCATGGACCGACTTGACGCCACTGCGACGCAGGGCACGCTGGTCATCCAGCGCCTGCAACTGCGCACGCGCCTCGTCTTCGATGCGCTGATCAAGATCCGCCAGCTCGGCCTTGTAGGCCGGATCGGCAGCCAGGCGATCGGCACGATCTTCCAGGTAGCGCATGATGTCGCGGGTCAGACGCTCAGTGCCTTCTTTGGCAATGGCGGAGATCACGTAGACCGGACCTTCCCACTGCAGGCGGTCAACGATTTCCTTGACCCGCTCTTCGTGCTCTTCTTCGAGGATCTGGTCGCACTTGTTCAACACCAACCAACGGTCACGCTCAGCCAGGGACGGGCTGAACTTGGCCAGTTCGTTGACGATCACTTCGGCAGCATCCGGGGCACTGGTTTCATCCAGCGGCGCCATATCGACGAGGTGCAGCAACAGACGGGTACGGGACAAATGCTTGAGGAAGCGAATCCCCAGGCCCGCGCCATCGGAAGCACCTTCGATCAGACCCGGAATGTCCGCGACCACGAAGCTCTTCCAACGATCGACACTGACCACACCCAGGTTCGGCACCAGGGTGGTGAACGGATAATCCGCGACTTTCGGCTTGGCGGCGGACACCGAGCGAATGAAGGTACTTTTACCGGCGTTCGGCAGGCCCAACAGGCCAACGTCTGCCAGCACTTTCATTTCCAGCTTCAGGTCACGCTGCTCGCCCGGCTTGCCCGGCGTAGTCTGGCGTGGCGCACGGTTGGTACTGGACTTGAATCGGGTATTACCCAGACCGTGCCAGCCGCCCTGCACAACCATCAGCTTCTGGCCGGCCTTGGTCAGGTCGCCAATCACTTCCTGGGTCGCAGAGTCGATGATCGTGGTGCCGACCGGTACGCGCAGCACCAGGTCCTCACCTTTTTTACCGGTGCAGTCGGTGCTGCCGCCGTTGGAGCCACGCTCGGCATCAAAGTGCCGGGTGTAACGATAGTCCACCAGGGTATTGAGGTTTTCGTCGGCCATCATGTAGATGGAACCGCCATCACCACCATCACCACCGTTCGGACCACCGTTCTCGATGAACTTTTCGCGGCGGAAACTCATGCAACCGTTACCGCCGTCGCCTGCTTTTACTCGGATGGAAACTTCATCAACGAACTTCATAACAAAACGCCTCTCGCCGCACGGACGAGCTTAAGAAACCAAGACATAAGACTCTTGCAAAAATGAGCGCAGCGACCTCAATCAACGACCGCAAATCCAGCGCTTGAGCCCATCACAAACAGCTTTGCAAGAGACTCACCCCACAAACGAAAAAGCCCCGTCGCAAGACAGGGCTTTTCCAGCGAGCTCGCAATTAAGCCGAGACAACGCTCACGTAACGGCGGTTGAACGCGCCTTTTACTTCAAACTTGATCACGCCTTCGATTTTCGCGAAGAGGGTGTGATCTTTACCCATGCCTACACCGTAACCGGCGTGGAATTGGGTGCCGCGCTGACGCACGATGATGTTGCCCGGAATGATTTTCTGGCCGCCATACATCTTAACGCCAAGGCGTTTGGCTTCTGAGTCGCGACCGTTACGGGTACTACCACCAGCTTTTTTGTGTGCCATGAGTCAATTCTCCTAGTGAGGAATTAGGCTGAAATTAAGCCTGAATACCGGTGATTTTGATCTCGGTGTACCACTGGCGGTGGCCCATACGCTTCATGTGGTGCTTACGACGACGGAACTTGATGATGCGGACTTTATCGTGACGACCTTGGGAAATCACTTCAGCCACAACGGTAGCGCCAGCAACAACTGGAGCGCCGATGTTCACGTCATCGCCATTGGCGACCAACAGAACGCGATCAAAAGTAACGGATTCGCCGGTAGCGATTTCCAGTTTTTCGATCTTCAGGTATTCACCTGGGGCGACCTTGTATTGCTTGCCACCAGTAACAATTACTGCGTACGACATGGTATTTCTCCGATAATCCTGCTCACCCAGCGCTTTATAAGAAGAGGTATTGGCTGGCATGGCTGCATGGGATGGACGTCCCGAATGCAATTGCGTAAGGCAGGTGCTGCCCAGGAAGTTCAGGGTGCGCGATTGTACGCAAGCTGTGGAAGGCTTGCAAGTAGCCGCCAGTCGCCGTGAAAGCGTAGCGAGCGAAGGGAAGACAAGGAAAAAACAGGCGAGGAAGCGGAGTTTACTGGTTGTAAATGAGCATTCCGAGCCTGTTTTTGACGCAGGATTACCGAGCGCAGTAGCTTTCACGGTGACTGGACGCGCCTTGACACCCGGGGGCGCGGGTCCTAGCATGCCGCGCAACCCTTCTGGAGCGACTGTCGCTGATGCAACCCCAAGCTTTCTACCGCGCGGTGGCGGACGATTTTAGCGCCGTCGACGACATCATCAAGAAGCAACTGACTTCTAAAGTGCCGCTGGTCTCCAAAATTGGCGACTATATTACGTCGGCCGGCGGTAAACGCCTGCGTCCTTTATTAGTGTTGCTGTGTGGCAAGGCCCTGGGCCGCGAAGGCGATGACCTGCGCCTGCTGGCCGCTACTATCGAGTTCCTGCACACCGCCACCCTGCTGCACGACGACGTGGTCGACATGTCCGGCATGCGCCGCGGTCGCGAGACCGCCAACGCCATGTGGGGCAATGCGCCCAGCGTGTTGGTGGGCGACTTCCTGTATTCGCGCTCGTTCGAAATGATGGTCGAACTGGGCTCGATGCCGGTGATGAAAATCCTGTCCCAGGCCACGCGCATCATCGCTGAAGGCGAAGTGCTGCAACTGTCCAAGGTGCGTGACGCGAGCACCACCGAAGAAACCTACATGGAAGTGATTCGCGGCAAGACCGCGATGCTCTTCGAAGCCTCGACCCACAGCGCCGCCGCCCTGTGCCAGGCGACTGCCGAACAGGCCGAAGCCCTGCGCACCTTTGGTGACCACCTGGGCGTGGCCTTCCAACTGGTGGACGACCTGCTCGACTATCGCGGCGACGCTGAAACCCTGGGCAAGAACGTCGGTGACGACCTGGCCGAAGGCAAGCCGACCCTGCCGCTGATCTACACCATGCGCGAAGGCACGCCGGAACAGGCGGCACTGGTGCGCAAGGCGATCCAGAAAGGCGGCATCGAGGACCTGGAAAGCATCCGCACAGCCGTGGAAGCCTCGGGCTCGCTCGACTACACCGCACAACTGGCCCGCGACTACGTAGCCCGCGCCATCAAATGCCTGGAAGCCCTTCCAGCCAGCGAATACCGGGATGCCCTGGTGGAACTGAGTGAGTTTGCGGTCGCGCGTACTCACTAACGCTCTGTGGGAGCTGGCTTGCCTGCAATAGCATCACCTCGGTACCGCTGATAGACCGAGGTGCCTGCATCGCAGGCAAGCCAGCTCCCACATTTAGACCGCAGCGCCCCCGCCCCAGCAAAACCCTATATAATGTGCGACTTTTAGCCATCCTGACTTTCAAGGAGCTTTAGTGAGCACGTTGCCACCCTGCCCAAAATGCAATTCCGAATACACCTATGAAGACGGCGCCCAGCTGATCTGCCCGGAATGCGCCCACGAGTGGTCCGTCGGTGGTGAAGCCGAAGCAGCCAATGATGAAGCCGTGAAGAAAGACTCCGTGGGTAACGTCCTGCAAGACGGTGACACCATCACCGTGATCAAAGACCTCAAGGTCAAGGGCACCTCGCTGGTGGTCAAGGTCGGCACCAAGGTCAAGAACATCCGCCTCTGCGATGGCGACCACGATATCGACTGCAAGATCGACGGTATCGGCCCGATGAAGCTCAAGTCCGAGTTCGTCCGCAAGGTCTGACCTGCCTGCTCCATCCCGCGCCCGCCGCGGGATGGCGTCTCACCCTCCCCGCTTCACCTCCCTCCAAGTAGCAAAAAGCCATCCCTTTTGACCTTGCACAATGCCCACACAGAAAAATCAGGAAATTGCCAATAGGGACTTGCTATTCTACGAATAAGAATTATTCTCATTGAAACCTTTCAAGGAGATGCGAACCATGACTTATTTGATTGATGCCTGGCTGGACCGTCCGCACCCTTACCTGCGGATCCTTCATCGGGAAACCGGCGAAGTGTGTGCGGTGCTCGAAGAAGAAGCGCTGAATGAATTGCAGGACCAGGGCGACCTGGACGTCAACGGCCTGAGTTCCAGTGAACCTGGGGTGCTGAAGGAGGTAGTGAGGAATCTGTTTCTGTTCTGCTATGCCCGAGCATTGCGCCCGGTGACAGAGCTGCATGGCAAGTTTCACCCATGAGCAACCCGAAAAGCCCTGATTGCACCGGGCTCATGTGGGAGCTGGCTTGCCTGCGATAGCAGCACCTCGGTGTAGCTCAAGACCGAGTCGTCTGCATCGCAGGCAAGCCAGCGCCTACGCAGAGCCAGGCGCAACCATCAGCAGGTCTTACAGAACGTCGAGCAGCTCGACGTCGAATACCAGAACGCTGTGCGGCGGGATGCTGCCAACGCCTTGTGCGCCGTAAGCCAGTTCGCTCGGCACGTACAGGCGCCATTTGCTACCGGCATTCATCAGTTGCAGGGCTTCAGTCCAGCCAGCGATCACGCCACCCACCGGGAATTCTGCCGGCTGGCCACGCTCGTAGGAGCTGTCGAATACGGTGCCGTCGATCAGGGTGCCATGGTAGTGGGTACGCACCTGGTCTTCACGGGTCGGCTTGGCGCCTTCACCGGCGGTCAGCACTTCAAACTGCAGGCCGGAAGCCAGGGTGGTGATGCCTTCACGCTTTGCGTTTTCAGCCAGGAATGCCAGGCCAGCGCCTGCGGCGGCTTCAGCCTTGGCTGCTGCTTCGGCTTGCATGATGTCGCGGATCACCTTGAAGCTGGCAGCCATTTGCTCTTGGTCAACACGGCTTGGCTTGCCGCCGAACGCGTCGGTCAGGCCAGCCAGGATCGCGTCCAGGCTCACGCCAGGTGGCGGGTTGTCGCGCAGTTGGTCGCCCAACTGACGGCCAATACCGTAGCTGACGCGGGTTTCGTCGGTGGACAGATTAACTTCGGACATGGAAAGGCTCCGCTGTAGGACAACCGCAAAGGCCTGCAAAAGCGCAGTTTCTGCGTGCTATCCAAACTAAAAGGGCGAGCAGACTAGCACACTCGCCCTACGCTTGATGAGCCCAAAATCCCGGGCCAAAAGGCGCCGGGCCTGGATCAATGCTTGGTGACTTTATCCAGGTAACCCATGGCAAACGCCGAGATCACGAAGGTCATGTGAATGATCACGTACCACATCAGGTGCTGTGGATCGACATTCTTGGCATCCATGAAGATACGCAGCAGGTGGATCGAGGAAATCGCCACGATGGATGCCGCCACTTTCATCTTCAGCGACGAAGAGTCCATGGTGCCCAGCCAGTTGAGCTTTTCCTTGTTGTCGTCGATATCCAATTGCGAGACGAAGTTCTCGTAGCCGGAAATCATCACCATCACCAGCAACCCACCCACCAGGGCCATGTCGATCAGCGACAGCAGCACCAGGATCAGCTCCGACTCGGCCATCGCAAAGACATTGGGCAGCAAGTGGATCACTTCCTGGAAGAATTTCAGCGCCAACGCCAGCAGCCCGAGGGACAAGCCGAAATAGATCGGCGCCAGCAGCCAGCGGGAGGCATACATTGCATTTTCGATAAAGCGTTCCATGGAATCTCACACAGCGTGGCTAGAAATGGCGGCGAGTATATCAGCCACGTACATCGCGCCATAACCACCCGGAAACTGACCTGTAGCGCTTCTGTAAGACAATTTTTCTGCTAGTGTCGGCCTCATCAAAGTGGCTCGATGCTGCCGGACAGGAATCTCAAATAATGGATGTGCGATCTCCCTTGGCCAGTCTTGGCCTGTGTGTGGCATTGCTGGCGGCCAGCGGCTGCTCCCCCAGCGACGAGCACAAGCAAGCCAGTCTCGAAGAAAAAACCGCTCAGTTCGAGCAATCCCTGGACGCCATCCAGGACCCACGCCTCAAGGAGGCCGTAGCCGAACTGGGCGGTTCGCTGCTGCTGCTGGAGCGTGCGCGCATCAAGCTCGACACCAAACCCGTCGAGACCGAGTACGGGGAAAACACCCTGGCCGCGCTTGCGCACTACCCGACGCCACAAGCACTGGTGGATACCTACATCAACGGGCTATTCGTCCTGCGCAAGAACTCGCACTCGGACTACCTGACCGATCTGCAACCGGTGTTCCCGTTCAGCGTCAATATGCCGGACCAATTCCCCTTTCCCCATGGCCTGGAATGGCAATCGGTGACCTTGAGCAACAACAAGGTCATCCCATTCCAGCCGGAATGGTCGGAAACCGACCCCGGCATTCAACTGAGCCCCAGCAGCTCCAACCTGACCAACCCGGACGACCTGACCGTCACCTATCCGTTCATCGAAGGCATCGAGACGGACAACAAGAGCCAGCCCCAACCCGTCACACTCAAGGGCCAGGTCGAGGTCATCGCACCGCGTAAAGTCCTGACCTTCGACCTGACTCGCAAAGACGTGGGCCAGAAACGCAGCGAAGAAAACCTCACCGTTACCCTGCTGGCCCTGGAAAACAACTACGCCGAGATCGAACTGACCAACACCGCGCCCCTGGCGCCGCAAGTGGCGGATGAGTCGCCCAACCCGCTGCTGGTCCAGGCCCGCGACACTACAGGGCAGTTTCTTTCCCGCTCCGGCTCAATCAACGAGAGCGCCGCCCAGGTGGCGTTCTACGAGCAGCAACTGGCGCAGATGCGCAAGCAGAAAACCTGGTCCGACGCCTTTGAGAAACAGCTGGGAGACGAGCAGAAAGCCTTTGAGCAAAAACAGCCCAGCCACTACGCCAAGGTCTACTTCAATGGCCAGATCGATAACCTGCAGGTCAGCGTACTGGACTTTTCCGAAGCAGCTGTCACCCGCAAGGACCTTGAGCTGCCGATCCGGCGCTTCGACAAAAACAGCCTGGAAAAAACCGTGCAGGCCCTGCCCATGCCGGTCACGGTGTATGACGACCAGGCCGCAGACTGGCTGCAAAGCGCCAGCCTCACCGAAGACCAGTTGAAAAGCAGCATCACCATCAGCCAGTCAGTGGAGGACGCCAGCGCCGCCCACATCGCCTTCGACCATCCTTTCACGTTCAATGACGACCTGATCGGCTCTACACGCACCAGCAGCGATGCACCGCTGACGTTCTTTACGGCGAACGATGAAGGCAAGCGCGGCGAGCCCATCGAGTTGCCTACCGAGGCCTTTGAGGTCGACCCATGGCGCGGCACGATCACCTACGATCTGAATTTATTCCCGGAAAACCCAGGGTTTGCCGTGGGATCGATCCCACTGTTCCTCGCCACCATCGAAAAAAGCACCGTCAGCACGGCACAATTGCCCAAGGGCCTGTCGCTCCAGGACAACGCGCTGATTGTCGACCAGGCGCTTTTTCCTTCAGACAGCTGGCGGTTCTTTGCCAAGGACGCCAGCGGCAACTACTTGAAGGAAATCCTCGGCGTCAGCCATCGCGCCCAGGAATACGGCACTGCACTGTTTGATGTGCATTACTTTTATGGCCGGCCGACCGAGCTTGAAACCTACCAACGCACGGCGTTGAACACGGTGCAGTACGGCTTTGAGGTCAAGCTGGACAAACCCGAGACCAAATAACCTGTAGGAGCCGGCAAGCCGGCTCCTACAGGGGTTGCGGGTTACAGGTGCAGGGCGTGGGGCCGGCCGCCGTTGAGCTGGCGCAGATGGGCTTGCAGGTGAATGCACCATATCTGCGGGTCGTCGGCCAGTTCGTAGCCGTGCAGGGTCAGGCTTTGCACGATGGATTCAAGAATGTTTTCCGCGACGAACGGCCCGTGGAACGGCCCTTGGGACTTGATGGTCGAGGGCTGCTCACCGGTCATTCCGGCGGCAAACAGCAAGGTCCACATCCCTGCATCCCCCGCAAGAGGACGAATGGAACATTCAATTCGGGTAACCAGGCCCAGGCACTGGCGGGTGAGGCAAAGGCTGCGCGGCATGGCGGCGACCCTCGGTAGATCCGGTGTTCAGCCTCCAAGTGCAAGGCTGTCTCTATCCCATGACTCCTGTAGATATCCCTTGAGCTGAGAATAGAAGAAAACCGGTACAAACCAAGGTTGTAGGGACCAACGGTGGTTGGCCCCATACAATTGAGCCAAAAATATGGCACCCCCTGTAGGAGCCGGCTTGCCGGCGATAGCGCCAAAGCTGCTGGCCTATCAATACCTGACAGACCGCCATCGCCAGCATGCCGGCTCCTACAACGGATACATCAGGTTGGCTTGGCCTCAGCCAACGCCTGCTGCGCCAGTTCCTTTTCCGCCTCCTTGAGGTCTTCCTCGCTGATCATCTCGGCAATCGCCCGCAGACGCTCAACCACGCGGGCGTTGACGCTACCCTCGGGGAATTGCCCTTCTGCATCCGGCTCACCCGCAGGTTCGCCCACCAACAGGCTCAACGCCTCGTCGGCCTGGCGCACGGCATACACATGGAACTGCCCTGCCCGCACGGCCTGCAAGACCTTCTCATCGAGCATCAACGTCGCGACGTTGGCCTGGGGAATGATCGCGCCCTGCTCGCCCGTCAAGCCACGAGCCTCGCACAGACGGAAGAAGCCTTCGATCTTCTCGTTGACCCCGCCCACCGCCTGCACTTCGCCGAACTGGTTGATCGAGCCGGTGATGGCAAAGCACTGCTTGAGCGGCGTCTTCGACAGCGCCGAAATCAATGTGCAGGCCTCGCCCAACGAGGCACTATCGCCGTCGACGTAACCGTAGGACTGCTCCAGGGCAATGCTCGCGGAGATCGCCAGGGGGAATTCCTGGGCATAACGGCTGCCCAGGTAACCGGTGAGGATCATCACGCCCTTGGAGTGGATCGGTTGCCCAAGGTTGACCTCGCGCTCGATATCGACAATGCCGCTACCGCCCGGGTACACCGTGGCGGAAATCCGCGCCGGCACGCCAAACGCCGAATCACCGACCTCGAGCACAGTCAGCCCGTTGCATTTACCCACCGCGGCGCCAGCCGTGTCGATGAGGATGACCCCGGCGAGCATGTCGTCGAGAATCCGCGCAGAGACCCGCCCGGTGCGCGTGGCCTTGGCTTTCAGGGCACGTTCGATATGCCCGGCGTCGGTGCGTTCGTCGCCTGCCAAGTGGCGGATGAAGTCCGCCTCGCTGACCAGTTGGAACAGGTCGCCAATCCGGGCCGACAGGCGTGCCTGGTGCTCCGCCAGGCGAGCGCTGTAGGTCGCCAGCCGCGCCACGGCATCCGAGGTCAGCGGTGCCATGCCTTCTTCCGAGGTACGGGTTTTCAGCAATTGGGCAAATTGCTCCAGGCTCTCATCGACCATCGGGATATCTTCATCGAAATCCACCAGTACCCGGAACATCTCCTGGAAGTCCGGATCCAGGTCTTGCAACGTGTAGTACAGCGAACGGGCGCCGATGATGATGACCTTCACCTGCAATGGAATCACTTGCGGGTTGAGGGTCACGGTGGCCAGGCGGCCCAGCTCGCCCAGTGGCGATTCCATCTTCAGCTTGCGTGATTGCAGGGCCCGCTTGAGCGCGTCCCAGACAAACGGCTCGCTGAGCATTTTCTCGGCTTCCAGGATCAGGAAGCCGCCGTTGGCGCGGTGCAGCGCCCCCGGGCGCAGTTGCCGATAGGTGGTGTAGAGCGCGCCCTGGTCGGTGCTGTACTCGATCCGGCCGAACAGGTTGTCGTAGGTCGGGTGCGGCTCGAACACCACGGGTGCGCCGCCATTGAGCGCATGGCCCACTACCAGGCTCGGGCAGTACTGCTCTTCGAGCAGCTTGCGCGCCTGGGCGTCGGTTTTCGCGTCATCCACCAACAACTCGACCACGGTCTTGAGCAGATAGACCTGCATCGCCTGCAGGTAGCCGCAGACGCCGGCGTTCTCGGCGTACTTCTCCGACAACGGCGCCAGCAATGGCTGCAAGGCCAGGGTGATGGTCTCTTCGTTGAACTGGCGCATCTGGTTGTTGGACTCGCGCTTCCACTGCGGCAGGCTGGCGAGTTCTTCGTTGAGGCGTTCTTCGAGCTCGGAAATATCCGTGTGGAAGCGCTCACGATCGGCTTCCGGCAGTTGCGAGAACTCGGCCTCGTCCAGGGCCTTGCCATCGAGCATCGGGGTAAAGGCGATGTTGGTGCTGTCACGGTACAGCGCCACGTCCTTTTCCAGGGCCAGGCGCTCGATCACGTCCAACGCACGGTCGTAGCGCTGGTTGAAGGCGCGGTCGATGGCGCTTTTGCGCTGCTGATACGTCGGGTGCTCGAACACCGCCGGGAACGTGGCGACCAGGTTGTCGATCAGGCCACTGATATCGGCAATGAACGGGGCCGCGCCGCCCGCAGGCAATTCCAGGGCGCGGGGCTCGCGGGGCTCGTCGAAATTATTGACATAGACCCAGTCTGCCGGGGTCTGCAGGCGCTTGCCTTCGGCCTTGAGGTAGCGTTTGACGAACGAAAAGCGCCCGGTACCGGGCTCACCCATGACAAACACGTTGTAACCGGGGCGTGGCATCGCCACACCGAACTGCAACGCTTCAACCGCGCGTTCCTGGCCAAGCACACCGCGAAAGGGCTCCAAGTCATTGGTGGTCGAGAAGCTGAACTGTTCAGCGGAGAAAGGACGAGTCAGCGCTTCGGGCGCTAGACGCAAGCTGGCAGCAACAGGATCAGGCATCGGGCTTCCTTACATCAGGCGGGGCAATGGCGGCATTCTGGCGCCGTGCGTAGCTGGCTGGCAAGGCACGACTGAGGTAAAGCATAGACACGGGATGCGGCTTGCAAAAAAACCGGCCTGCATTGATTGTTTTACAAAAACCCACGGAACCCTTGGAACATGCCTAAACTCCAAACTGCGCGGGTTGGACTAATAACTGGCCCCTAGGGCGCCATGAGGCGCCTGAACCCTTGTCCATTGGTTTGCACACTAAGAGAACAAAGCTATGAAACGGATCCTTCTCGGTACTCTCTTCACCGTTGTCTCCCTCAATGCAATGGCCGAAGCGCCAGGTGGCCCGAACTGCGGTTGGGGCAACATGCTGTTCGAAGGCCAGCGCGGCACGCCGGCCCACTTCCTGGCCTCCACCACCAACGGCACCTCCGGTAACGCCACGTTCGGCATGACCTCGGGCACCAACGGTTGCAGCACCAACAGCGCGCTGACTTACGGCGGCAAATCGTGGATTGCCATGAATGGCATGATGAACGAGCTGTCCGAAGACATGGCCAAAGGCAACGGCGAAGCGCTGACCACCTATGCCGTGGTCCTGGGCGTTGCTCCAGAGGATCGTGATCACTTCGCAGCAGTGACTCACGAACACTTCCAGCAGATCTTCAGCAAGGCTGACGTAACCGCAGAAGACGTGCACTCCAACACCATCGCTGTTCTCAAAGGCGATGCCCGCCTGGCGAAATACGCCACCCAGGCTTAAGCTCGACCTGCCCGCGCCCTTATCCGGCGCGGGTTTTGTTTTTTGGACCTGCCCGCTTTGGGTCTTTATTTATTCCGACTTAAGTTGCCCCTATGCTCAAACGCCTTGCCTACCTGGCACTCTTCGCCTGCGCCCCGCTATCTGCGGCGCCGCATCTTGATGATCAACGTTTGCAGCAACTGGCCAATGATCCGTTCTGGCTTTCGCTGGGGCACTACGAAGCCGGCAAGATCAGCGGTTGGCGCAGCTATGTCAGCGACCAGAAATTCTTCATCGCCAAAGACGGTGCCCATCACCCGGACGCCGAGCTCAAGGCCACCGTAGAGGCGTTGTACGCCCCGGCCAGCCTTGGCGAAAAACACACCCAATGCGTGTACCCGGCCCGCACCCGCTGGCTCAAAGACCAGTTGCAGCTGAGCGACCTGCCGGCCGTGGACTGCGCCGAGTTCAAGCAATGGTTCAAGGACGTCGCGCCCCACAGCGCGGTGATGATCTTCCCGGCGGCCTATCTCAACAGCCCGTCCTCGATGTTCGGCCATACCTTGCTGCGCATCGACCAGGCCGACGTACAAAGCAACAAGACTGCCCTGCTCAGCTACGCGATCAATTTCGGCGCCTACATTGAAGGCTCGGACAACAGCATCCTCTACGCCTGGAAAGGCCTGATGGGCGGTTACCCAGGGCTGTTTGCCCTGGTGCCCTACCAGGAAAAACTCTCGGAATACCGTAGCCTGGAGAACCGCGACCTGTGGGAATACCGCCTGAACCTGACCCAGGTCGAAACCGAGCGCATGGTCGAGCACGTGTGGGAGCTCAAGCAGATCCAGTTCGACTACTTCTTCTTCGATGAAAACTGCTCGTACCGCCTGCTGGAGCTGCTGCAAGTGGCGCGCCCCGGCCTGCGCCTGACCGAACAGTTCCCGCTGACTGCCATTCCTACCGACACCGTAAAAGCGGTGAAGGACGCCGGCCTGGTGGAAAAAATCGATTACCGCCCGTCCCGTGAACGGGAATTGCTGGAGCGCGCCAAGCCCCTGGACAGCGACGAGCAACAATGGGTGCTGAAGATCAGCGATGACCAGAAACAACTGCAAGACCCAACGTTCAAAAGCCTGGGCAAAGACCGCCAGGCCCTGATCATCGACGCTGCCTACCGCCTTGGCCGCTACCGTGCCAACGGCCTGGAGCGCGACAGCGAGCGCTCCCAGCGCAGTTTCGAGTTGCTGCGGGCAATCAACCAGAACCCGGCGCCCGACCTCCAGATCGATCGCCCTGGCCTGCCGGAAAACGGCCATGAATCGCGCACCTGGCAAGCAGGCATCGGCACCCGTGGCGACAAGGCCTTCGGCGAATACGGCCTGCGCATGGCTTACCACGACCTCAACGACAACGCCGAAGGCTTCCCCCTGGGCGCGCAGATTGAAATCCTGCAGATGAAACTGCGCCAGTACGAAGGTAACAACTGGCAACTGCAGCAACTGGACCTGGCGACCATCCGCTCCCTGACCCCACGCAATGAGCTGCTGCAGCCGTTGTCCTGGCAAGTCACCGGCGGCCTTGAGCGAGTACCGGGCAAACATGACGACGAAACCCTGGTCAGCCACGTCAATGGCGGCGCCGGCGGCACCTGGCAACTGCACGACGACATGCTCGGCTTTGCCCTCGGCACCGTGCGCGTGGAACATAACAACGACTTCAGCGAATTCATCTCCCCGGCGGCCGGCTTCAACACTGGTGTCTTGTGGAAAAACCCGCTGGGCAACCTCAGCCTGGAGGCCAAGGGCGACTTCTTCACCAATGGCGAAGTACGCCGTAGTATCAGCCTGAATCAGCAGTGGGAAGTGTCACGTAACCTCGGCGTACGCCTGAGCGCACAACGCGAGTTCAGCCACATGGCCACGCCGGTGAACGAAGTGATGCTGGAAGTGAAGTGGTATCACTATTGACCCGGCGCAAAACCCACTAAAATTCCAGTGCGGGAGCGGGCTTGCCCGCGATGGAGGAGTATCAGTCGCCGGATAGATTGACTGAAGCACCGCTTTCGCGAGCAAGCCCGCTCCCACATTTTTAGTCCGTGTTTACCCCATACCTACAGGAGCTCTAACGACATGGCCGTCACCTGCACCACCCTTGAACAAGTCCGGGAAAACATCGACCGCCTGGACCGCCAGATCGTCGCCCTGCTGGCCGAACGCGGTAGTTTCGTCTCCCAGGCTGCGCGCTTTAAAAAAGACAGCGACAGCGTCAAGGCTCCCCAGCGTGTCGAACAAGTCATCAACAAGGTTCGCGAGCTATCGCACACCCTTGGCGCCAACCCCGACGTCACTGAACAGGTGTACCGGACGATGATCAGCGCATTCATCCAGCAGGAATTGGCCGAACACGCCGCTCTCACCCAACCTACGACATAACCCCCTGTGGCAAGCGGGCTTGCCACCAAAAATATGCCGTCCAAACAAATAGCTCACCCAGCTTTCACATCTCCCCGACGAATCCCCTTCTAGACTTCCCTTATCAGCCGCTCAACGGCCGGGGAGTATGAGATGTGGCGGTTCGCTGTGGTGCTGGGCGTGGTGATGGCGCTTTCAGGGTGCCAAACCACCCACGAGGAGTTGCTGGCCAGGGGTTATCCACCGGCCTTCGCCGACGGTTTTGAGGATGGCTGCGGCAGTGGGCGCCAGGCGGCCGGGGTGATCACTGGGGTGTTTCGCAAGGACGTCCCACGCTATGTGAAGGACCGCACCTACGCCGAAGGCTGGGAAGATGGCTTTCGCCAATGCAAGGCCATGCGCGAGAGCGAGGACCAGCAGGACTACCGGGAGCGCCACTGGGACGAGCGCGAGCGCGCCTGGCAGCAAGAGAAGGACCGCGACGCCGCACGGGCCTATCGCAGCCAATAACACCTCTGTAGGCGCTGGCTTGCCAGCGGTGGCAAGCCGGTTCCTACAGTGGATCAGCGTTATGGCTTAGACGATGCCCTGGGCCAGCATTGCATCGGCCACTTTCACAAAGCCCGCGATGTTCGCGCCCTTCACGTAGTTGACCCGGCCATTTTCCTCACCGTAGTGCACACAGGCGTGGTGGATCGATTGCATGATGTTGTGCAGTTTGCTGTCCACTTCACCGGCGGTCCACAGCAGGCGCATGGCGTTTTGCGACATTTCCAGGCCACTCACCGCCACGCCGCCGGCATTGGAGGCTTTGCCCGGTGCGAACAGGATGCCGGCGTCGATAAAGATATCCACAGCCTCGAGGGTGGTCGGCATATTGGCGCCTTCGGCCACGCAGATGCAGCCGTTGCGCAACAGGTGGTGGGCGGCTTCGGCGTCCAGTTCGTTCTGCGTCGCGCATGGCAGGGCGATATCGCAAGCCAGTTCCCACGGGGTCTTGCCGGCGCGGAATTCCAGGCCGAAGCGCGAGGCCAATTCGCTGATACGCCCGCGCTGTACGTTTTTCAGCTCCAGCAGCGCCGACCATTGCTCCTCGGTCAAACCATTTTCGCAATACAGGGTGCCTTCGGAATCGGACAGGGAAATTACTTTGCCACCCAGGTCCATGACTTTGCGCGCCGCGTACTGCGCGACGTTGCCCGAGCCAGAAACCGCCACGCGCTTGCCTTCGACACGCTGGCCCTGGCGCTTGAGCATTTCTTCAGCGAAGTACACACAGCCAAAACCGGTGGCCTCGGGGCGGATCAGGCTGCCGCCGTAGCTCATGCCCTTACCGGTAAACACCGAGGTGAATTGGTTGCTCAGGCGCTTGTACTGGCCGAACAGAAAGCCGATTTCCCGGGCACCCACGCCAATGTCGCCAGCGGGTACGTCCACGTCCGCGCCGATATGGCGATACAACTCGCTCATGAACGACTGGCAGAAACGCATGACCTCGGCGTCGCTCTTGCCCTTGGGATCAAAGTCCGAGCCGCCCTTGCCGCCGCCCATGGGCAGCGAGGTCAGGGAGTTCTTGAAGGTCTGCTCGAAGGCGAGGAATTTCAGCACCCCGAGGTTGACCGACGGATGGAAGCGCAGGCCGCCTTTATAGGGACCAATGGCGCTGTTCATCTGGATACGGAAACCGCGATTGACCTGGACCTTGCCCTGGTCATCGACCCACGATACCCGGAAGGTAATGGCCCGTTCCGGCTCGCAGATGCGCTCGAGGATGCCCGAAGTCAGGTAGTGGGGATTGGCTTCAAGAAAAGGCCACAGGCTGCGTAGGACTTCTTCCACAGCTTGGTGGAATTCCGGCTGGTCCGGGTCGCGTTTTTTGAGGCGGGCAAGGAAGGATTCGACGGATTCGATCATGAAAAGTCTCGGCAGATTTATTGTCGTTAATGGCGAATTGCCCAGGACTTTATCAATTCATGTCGCACCGCGACAGGGCAAAATGTCGCTTTTGTGAATTTAAATGGTGCATTGGATATAAATAACCCTGATTTTATGCCCCCTAACAGGGATTTCAACTCGGGGAATGCACCAATAGTTAAACCGCTATCGCAGGCAAGCCAGCTCCCACATTTGATCGTGTTGTAGCGCAGGTACTCGATCTAATGTGGGAGCTGGCTTGCCTGCGATGAAGTCACCTCGGCGTACCTGAAATGCGCCCACAAAAAACGGAGCCCGAAGGCTCCGCTTTTCAAACCACCGACCCGATTCAGGCCAGTTTCTTGTGCCGTACACGATGCGGCTGGGCAGCCGCTTCGCCCAGGCGCTTCTTGCGATCGGCTTCGTACTCGGTGTAGTTGCCTTCGAAGAACACAGCTTGCGAGTCATCTTCGTACGCGAGGATGTGTGTTGCCACACGGTCAAGGAACCACCGATCGTGAGAGATCACAATCGCGGCGCCCGGGAAGTCCAGCAGGGCTTCTTCCAGGGAACGCAGGGTTTCAACGTCGAGGTCGTTGGACGGTTCGTCGAGCAGCAGGACGTTGCCGCCCTCTTTCAGGGTCAGGGCCAGGTGCAAGCGACCACGCTCACCACCGGACAGGTCCTTGACGAACTTCTGCTGGTCGCCACCCTTGAAGTTGAAGCGGCCGACATAGGTGCGCGACGGGATTTCATAGTTGCCGATGCGGATCTGGTCGGAACCGTCGGAAATCTGCTGGAACACGGTCTTGCTGCCGTCGAGGTCTTCGCGGCTCTGGTCGACGCAGGCCAGTTGCACGGTTTCGCCGACTTCGATGGTGCCCGAATCCGGTTGCTCCTTGCCCATCAGCATGCGGAACAGCGTGGATTTACCCGCACCGTTACCACCGATCACGCCAACGATGGCGCCTTTAGGCATGGAGAACGACAGGTTGTCGATCAGCACGCGGTCGCCATAGCCTTTGCAGACGTTCTTGAACTCGATGACCTTGTCACCCAGGCGCGGACCGGCCGGGATGTAGATTTCGTTGGTCTCGCTGCGCTTCTGGAATTCCTGGGACTGCATTTCCTCGAAGCGTTGCAGACGGGCCTTGGATTTCGACTGACGGGCCTTGGCGCCTTTGCGCACCCATTCCAGCTCGTCTTTCATGGCCTTTTCATGGGCCGACTGCTGCTTGGATTCAGCGGCCAGACGGTCGGACTTGGCTTCCAGCCAACCGGAGTAGTTGCCCTCGTAAGGGATACCCGCGCCACGGTCGAGTTCCAGGATCCAGCCGGCGACGTTGTCCAGGAAGTACCGGTCGTGCGTGATCGCAACCACGGTGCCCGGGAAGTCATGGAGGAAGTGTTCCAGCCAGGCCACGGAGTCGGCGTCCAAGTGGTTGGTCGGTTCGTCGAGCAGCAGCATATCGGGGGCCGACAGCAGCAGGCGGCACAAGGCCACGCGGCGCTTTTCACCACCGGACAGGTGCTCGACCTTGGCGTCCCACGCCGGCAGGCGCAGCGCATCGGCGGCGACTTCCAGCTGGCGTTCCAGGTTGTGACCGTCACCGGCCTGCAGGATGGCTTCGAGCTTGGCCTGTTCGGCGGCCAGTTTGTCGAAGTCGGCATCCGGCTCGGCGTAGGCGGCATAGACCTCGTCCAGGCGGGCCTGGGCGTCCTTGATGACGCTGACGGCTTCCTCGACCACTTCACGCACGGTCTTGGACGGATCCAGGATCGGCTCTTGCGGCAGGTAGCCGATGTTCAGTTCGGGCATCGGGCGGGCTTCGCCTTCGAACTCGGTGTCGACGCCAGCCATGATTTTCAGGAGCGTGGACTTACCCGAACCGTTGAGGCCGAGCACACCGATCTTGGCGCCCGGAAAAAAGGACAACGAAATGTTTTTCAGGATTTCCCGCTTCGGTGGAACAACTTTGCCCAACCGATGCATGGTGAAAACGTATTGAGCCAAAATATGGACCTCGTAAAAAGATGAGAACAGGGCCTGCGTAGCGGCATGGCGCTGTACGTAGCACATCGAATGATCAAGGTTAACCTAAGTCAGCGGCGGCGGGCAGGTTGACAGGTGCTTTTCAGCCGCGCTTTTTCCTGCTGTAGGCCAGATAGAACACAAACCCCAGCGCCAACCCCCAAAATGAAGACGACACATGGAAGAAGTCGGGGAAATACACGGTGATCATCAAGGTGGCGACAGCCGGGTAATAAAGATCACTTTTGAGCGCGTCCCTCAGGGCGTCCGCCAGCGTGCTGAACAATGCCAGTGCAGCCAGCGCCAGCACAACCGCCGAAGGAATGACCGATAACAGGCTCACCAACCCGGCGGCAAAGAACGCCATGACCCAGTAACTGATGCCCGCCGCACAACTGGCGATATACCGCTGCGACTTGTCTTCGCAGGCCAAGGGCCCGGCACACATGGCCGCCGTCAGCGCTGCCAGGTTGAGATTGTGGCAGCCGAACAGGGAGGCACAACTGGTGGCGAATCCGGTGACGAACAGCATCCCGGGGAAATGGCTGGTGTAGCCGTTATTACGCAAAATCAGATAGCCGGGAATATTCTGTGAAAACAACGTGACCACAAACAGTGGGATCGACAGGTTGATAAACGAGGACAAGGTGAAGACCGGCACTACCCACTCAAACGTCAGGGCTGAAGCCTCCACCACCGGTGCCAGCGGTGGCTGGAGCAGGAAATAGGCAAATAGCGCGCAAAGCGTCACCGGCAAGGCGAATAACGGTTTGAAGATAAACAGCACCAACCAAAGGGCGGCCACCACTCCCATGATCAAGGGGTAGCGCTCAAAGGCCGGTACAAACGAGGTGGACAGTGAGAGCAAAACCCCCGCCAGCATCGCCGATGACAGGCTGGCGGGTATTTTTTCAATATAGCGGGCAATGTTCGGTACCACGGCCAGCGCCAGCATCAGTACCCCGGACATGAAAAAGGCACCGACTGCTTCACCAAACCCAACCAGGGGCTGGTTATACCCAAGCAGGATCGCCGACCCCGGTGTCGACCACGCAAACGCGTACGGCTTTCGGGTTAACAAGGAGTAGGCGATCCCCAACCCTCCCTGAAACAGACACAGTACCGCCAGGGCGCTGACCGCCTGGCTGGGTGAAGCCCCCACGTTGTAAAAACCCTGCAGCACAATAAAAAAAGTACTGATAAACCCTATCAGCGCTGCACTCGCTCCTGTGCTGATCAGGCTCCACCAAGCCACGGGTAGACCACTGCGCGCACTCCATCGCTTGCTCGAAACACTCATCACCGCCACCTCGCTTGTCGACTTTTCGAGCCGTGACAGGAACAAACTTGCACAATCGAAAATACGATGCTAAACCAATATCCAATGGATATTGGTTGCTTCGTCTGAATAGTAGTGAGTAGTAGATTTGAAAAGCAAACGGCTTAGTGACCTGGGTGAGATTCAACACAGAACAGCAAGCGAGCAGATTGAACAGGTGCTGAAGCAGGCAATCCTGGAGGGCCGGCTCCCTCCCGGAGAGGTGTTGCGCCAAGAGGAGCTGGCGCAGACCTTCAACGTCAGTCGCATGCCGGTTCGAGAAGCGCTGAAGAAACTGGAGGCACAGGCGCTAGTGGATTTCGTGCCTTACAAAGGCGCGATCGTGACGCAGATATCGAAGGCCGATGGCCTTGATAACTACGCGATCCGCCTGGCACTGGAACCGGCCGCCATACGGCAGTCGATTCCCTACTTGACCCACGAAGATCTGCAGATGGCCAGGGACTTGATCCAGCAGATGAATGACGAAACGGAAATGGACCAACTGGGGGTGCTGAACAAGCGTTTTCACATGTGCCTCTACGGGAAGACGCCTCATGCCAAGTTCTTGCAACTGGTCGAGAAACAACTGTCCGTGGAGGATCGTTACCTGCGCTTTCACTTGTCTGCCATGGGCCGTGAGCACATGTCACAGGACGAACACCTGGCGATGGTCGAGGCCGCCACCCACCAGGATCTGGACCGCGCCGAGGAGTTGGTGCGCAAGCACTTGATAAAGGCCGCTATTGCACTGGAAAACTTTTTCGACCGCAAAACTTAAAAGTGAGTGCTTACCGCACAACAAGGAGGTAGTCGTGGTAGAGGTCATTTCAGCAACCGCCGTGGATTCGGCGCAGAACCTGGCTGGGAAGTCGATTTTCCTGGAAATGGGCGCACGTTTGGGCGTTGTCGAGCTGCTGTTGCAAGCAGAGCCCTTCGATGCGCAACAGGTCGTAGACCTGAGCGGCGCCAAGCACCATTTCGTCGTGTCCTACCTCAACGCGCTATGCAAGCTGGGGCTGGCCGCGCCTGGCCCTGACCCCGAAAGCTACAAGGGCACCGCCGAACTGCCAGCGGCGGTGAACAACTGCGGCTACCTGCTGTGGGCCTTGCAGTCCTGCGCGCCGTTGATCGAACACCCTGTGCAGTTCGCCAATGATATGCAGGGTGCTATCGACACCTACGTACGCAATGGTGAGCACGTGGCCAGGACGTCCAAATGGATGGGGGCGACCGACTTTTATCCCCATGCCGAAAAGGAAATCCTGCAAGCCAACCCGCAAAAAATCATTGATTTCGGCTCAGGCACTTGCGGCCTGCTGATCCGCCTGCTTGAGCAACTGCCACAGGCCACGGCAATTGGCATAGACCTGAGTGCCAGCGCTTGCCAGAAAGCCCGGGAAATCATTGAAGGCAAAGGCCTGAGCCAGCGGATCCAGGTGATTCATGCACCGGTTGAAAGCCTTATCAACGATCCGGCCTTGCTCAAGGACGTCGATGTCATTCACGCAGGCTTCGTGTTCCATGACCTGAACCCGACGCAAAGCCAGGTTCTGCCGCGCCTGCTGGCGGCCATCAAGGGCGCATCCCCCCGCGCCAAACTGGTGATTGCGGACGCCATCCCCGACGACACACCCTGGCAAAACAACGCCTATTCGCTGGCGTTCACGTTTTTACATACCCACTTCATGGATCGACGGTTTCCTTCTGAGCAAGGCTGGCGAGCGCTGCTCGAACAGGCTGGGTTCATGGACGTGACCATCAGTAAACCCGGCCTGTCGGGCAGTCGCCTGATTGTCGGTCACTAAAGCACCACCCTTCCTTTAAAGCAGTAAGGAACCCTATGTCGTAACCAATCCTTGGGAGATCGATCATGCGTATAGAAACCCTTGTGGACCGTGTCAAAACCCATCGCTGCTACAGCCACCCCATCTTCCACAACTGGGCCCGGGTCAACCCCGGAACCGAAGCTATCGGCGCCTTGTTCCACCATATACGCAGCTTTTGCGATGCCACCCGCCCGGGCTGGAACCTGCCTGAAGGCTTGAAGCAGATCGGCCTGCCCACCGAAAGCCATCTGCTGCAGGAAATCGTCGACAGCGAGGAAAACCATGGCCCGGAACTGGCGATGATGGCCGGGCATATCATCAACCGCTCAGTGCCGGGCAAGGCGCTGTTCGACGACCTGTCCGACCAGGCCCATATCGAGTCCATGCTCAAGCGTTGCTCCGACGAGTTGCTCGGCCAACTGCCAGGTTACGACTTTGCCACCGGCCTGATGCCGCAAACCAAAAAAGCCATCCACACCTTTGAAGCACGCAAATCGACGGCGCCCCAGGATGTGTACAAAAGCCTGGGCACCGCGCTGGCCCTGGAGATCATCTCCAATCGCCAACTGATACCCGGAGAAAAAGCCTGCCTGATTGACAGCGGCCTGTACCGCGCCAGCTTCGACGAGCCGGCCATGCACTACCTGCTGGAGCACTACGGTGAAACCGGCGCCGAATGCCAGCACGAACAGAATGCCATCGAAGCCGTAGGGTCAGTCCTCAGCGCCGAGAACAGCACGGCAATCGTCCAGGGCGCCGATGATTTCCTCAATAACCTGGAAGCGTTATGGGACTTGCTGGACGCCACTCTCCTCCAGGCCGAGGGTAGCCGCGCCGCGGCCTGAAGCGTACCGACGGGCCGGGCGACCGGCCCCTTTCACCGACCAAACCACAGGTGAACCATGAACCTACAAGCACTCAACACCCTCTTCGAAGAGTTCTTCCGCAGGCCCGTCGCCAATGCCGAGGACATATTTGACCTGGGCGCGAACTCCTTGACGGCCATTCAATTGATCGGCCGGGTCAATGAGGCGTTTGGCGCGAATATCAACATGGAGCAGTTTTTCCTCAAACCGTGCAAACAAACCATCATCGATCAGTTGCAGCCGGCAACGGCGGCCCATTACGCCTGATGAGGTATGCCATGCACAGCCTGTTCCCCTTGACCCTGAACCTGCCGCGCGCCGGCAAGGTGATCTGTGTACAGAGCCTGCCAATTGATCCGGCCCGGGAGACCTTGCTGCTGTTATCGCCAGTCGGCACGCAGTGTTTCTACATGAAGAACGCCGCATTGTTTTTCATCAGCCGCTTCAATGTGATCATTCTGGAAAGTGACGCTCTGCTGTCCTATGCCTCCACAGCGCAACTGACACCGAGCGCGGGGGTCAGCGATTTTTTCACGCAGCTGCGCACTGCGCTGCCTGAGGGCGTATGCCTGGATGCTCTGGTGGGTTACTGCTCTTCCGCACCTTTGGCGCTGTTGGCCGCGACCCAGGGTGCCTGCCGCAAATTGCTATTGCTCAACGGCGCCTACTTTCTCAGGGGCGATGAAATTGCCAAGAGCCAGTATGAACGCGACGTCGAACGCATGATGCAATCGATCGCGCAGGGGAACTGGGCCCAAGTGTATGAAGCCGTCAGCCTGATCCACACCGCGTGCAGCTATACCCCCAGCGACTACCGCTACCAACAGGTCCGGCCTTTGCGCGAGCTACAGGCCTTTCACCAATACCTGACCTTCCTCAACCACTTGGCGAGCCTGGAAGTGGCGAGCACCGCCCAGGCCGTCAAGACACCCACCCTGGTCTGGTGTGGCAGCAACGATCGCTACACCGACACTGCGTCTTCAAAATACGTGGCGCAGTGGCTGCCTGACTGCCAACTGATCGAAGACCCGGCCGGACATCATCACGACTTTGTCGACGGCCATGAACAGCTGTACCAGGCCATGAGCTGTTTTCTGACCCACGCCACAACGCAGGCCAGCCGATGAACGCACATAATCGGTCCACGACCCGGGTGTTTCGCAAGTTCCAATCGATTTGCACGGTGACGCCCGACGCGGTCGCGGTTGTCGCTGGAGACGCGTCGATTACCTATCAACAATTGCATGAGCGAGTACTGGGGCTGTGCGAGCAATTGACCCAGCGGGGCCTGGCCGATACCCCATGCCTGCCACTGGTCGCCAATCGTTGCCTGGACTATCTGGTGACGCTGCTGGCTTGCGCCAAGCTGGGGCTGGCCTATGTTGCCATCGATCCCGGCACCCCCGCCAAGCGCATTGTCGCGCAGCTTGATCAACTGGGCTGCAAGCATGTTTTGCTGCTCGACCAGCCCGAAGCAGTCAATTTAGATCCACGCCTGACCCACTTGCGTCTTGACGAAAGCGGCGCCCTTAGCGCCCAAGGTCCAGCCTTTCGCCGGGCCACCCGGCCGTATCCAATGGACATCGATCCGCTCACGGTGATGTTCACCTCCGGCACCACTGGCGTCCCCAAAGGCGTGCTGATTGGCCAGGATGGGCTGCTGAACCTGGTGGAGAACGTACAGCGGCAAGTTCAAGGCCTGGCGCGCAACTATGTTCATCACTCCTCGATCGGCTTTGACGCCGCGTTGTTTGAGGTCTGGGTCCCTTTGCTGACAGGTGCCTGCGTCACCTTGCACAAACCCGCTTTCAATATCGAGACCCTTTGCGAGGCGGTGCAAAAAGCCCGGTGCGACGTGCTGCTGTTGACCACCTCGCTGTTTCATCTGGTGGCGCAGCACCGCCTGCACATGCTCGCCGCAGTGCGGGTGCTGTACGTCGGTGGCGAAGTACTCAAGCCGGTGCATGCCAGTGCGCTGCTGGCGGCCAATCCAGGCATCACCCTCATCAACGGCTACGGCCCGACCGAGAACACCGTGTTTTCCACCTGGCATAGCCTGGGCACACTCAAGGATGCCCAGGCGCAGGTCATACCGATTGGCCATCTGCTCGGCCAGGTTTACGCCAAAGTCGTCGATGCCGACCTTCGGGAGGTCACACCCGGCACGTCCGGCGAGTTGCTCCTAGGCGGACGAAACCTGGCCCTCGGCTATCTGGACGTCGAACTGACCCGCAAGCGTTTCCTGCGCCTGCCAGAAGGTATCTATTACCGTACCGGCGACTATGTGATCGAGGACGAACATGGGGTTTTCCGCTATCAGGGCCGCATCGACGAACAGGTCAAGATCCACGGCTACCGCGTCGAGCTCGCCGAGGTCGAACAGGGGCTGATGCAGTTACCGGGCATCGCCCAAGCGGTGGTGCTGGCCCGCGCCATGAATCCTCTGGAAAGCTGCCTGCATGCCTTCATTGTGTTCCAGCATGGCTGGCCGGATACCGACGAAGGCAAGTTACTGAGCCTGCTATCCAGCCGGCTTCCCCCCTATATGCTGCCATCGCGCATCCATCGGTTGTTCGAACTGCCGGTGACGGCCAATGGCAAGGTGGATAAACGCGCGCTGCAATCACTGGCGGACGAACAGGCCGTTCATATTGCGCCCCACCCTGCAGGCTCCGCGGTGCTGGAAGCCTGGTCCAGCATCCTGGGCACCCGCGACTTGCGGCCTGAAAACTCCATTTATACCTATGGCGCCTCATCCCTGAGCGTCGTCATGGCCCACACGCGAATCAACCAGACCCTTGGCAGAAAAACCCCATTCGATGAAGTCGCCCGGCTGAACACCTTGCAGGAATGGGTGCAGTACTACGTAGCGCATGAAAACCTCAGTAACCTCTCTTAGGAGCCGACATGGATATCACTGACTTTTCGTTGACGGAACAGGAGCATCAGCAATTCGACCGGGACGGCTTTATCGGGCCCTTCACGCTCTACGAGCCTGAAGAAATGATGCAACTGCATAAAACCGTACGGGCGCAATTGTTCAACCGTACGCACGCGCCCTATGACGCGCCCCTGGATGTGGCGATCACCAATTACGACCGGCACCTGGACGTTGAATTGCTGACCCGTCATGTCTTTCGCAAAGAGATCGTGCACCGCCTCAAAAGCATCCTGGGCCCGGACGTAATCTGCTGGCGCAGCGAGTTCATTCCCAAATATCCCGGCAATGAAGGCACCGATTGGCACCAGGCGGACACGTTCGGCCATGCCTCCGGGGAACCCCAACTGGTCTGGCCCGAGGATGAAGCATTCGGCGGCGCCATCAACGTGTGGACCGGTTTTACCGACGCCACCCCGGAAAACGGCTGCATGCTGTTTATTCCAGGCACCCACAAAAAAATGAACTACGACGAGTCCATCGGCATGACGTTCGACCCGGTCGCCAATAAAGATGTGGTCAAGGGCCAATACGCCCGCGGCTTCAACGGCTACGACTACAGCACCCTGCAAAAAGACAAATCCTGGCAACCGGACGAAGCCGCAGCGGTGCCGATCGTGATGAAAGCCGGGCAGTTTGTGATCTTCCGCTCGATGCTGATGCACTCCTCGCTGCCCAACTCGACGTCGGACAAAACCCGCCTGGGGTATGTGGCGCGCTATGTTCCAGGGCGGGTGAAGGTCTACCCCGGCACCGACTATGTGAAAGAGTTTGGTGGCGAGTATCGCCTCGACAAATTCGGCGTGGTGCAAGTTGCCGGGACCTGTACCGACCAGCAAAACCGCGTGGCGAACAGGAGCCTCAGCGGCCTGGACCTCAAGCCTCTGGCCAGTTGACAAGGATCGCCCATGGAACAGCCCTCGTACCTGGCGATCGACCATATCGCCTACGCCACCCGATCCACGGAAAAAACCTCAGCGTTCTTCAAGACCCTGGGGTTCGAGGTGCTGTTTCATCGGCAACCGATCGAGACCTTTGGCGTATTCATCACCAAATTGCGTTCTCCGGCGGGTGAGATCGTCGAAGTGGTCGAACCCTTTCGCGCCGACAGCGTGGTCAGCCGACTGCTGGTGGACGTGGAGGCGTGTATCTATCACGTGGCCTTCAAGGTCGGTGACCTGCACACCACCCAGGCGTCACTGGCAAAAATCGGGGGGGTGACCGTGACCAATGCCATGACGATTCCCTATCCCGCCACACCAGAACACCGTTCACTGACGACGTCACACATGTTTCATCCGGCGGTCGGCCTGTTCGAGATCACTGGATGAGAGGGACGCCATGAACCACACAACCCTGGCGCAGCCCCGCTGGCTCGCACCGTTCCACACAGGGCACGCCACCGTCCAGCGACGCATATTGCTGTGCTTCCCCTATGGCGGTGGAGGCATGGCGCCGTTCCTCGGGTTGAACGCCTTACACAGCATCGACATCGCGGCCTGGGGGGTCAGGCTGCCTGGACGTGAGGAACGTATCCAGGAGGCGCCAGCGCTCAGTGTCGAGCAAATGATCAATGCCATAGTTACCGAACTGCAAGAGCTGACGCTTCCGTTTGCCTTCTATGGCCACAGCTTCGGCGCCGGCCTGGCACTGGATATCGCCCATGCCCTGGCCGAACGGGGCCACCCTTTACCCACCCACCTGCTTCTTTCCGGGCGCATGCCACCCCATACCGGCTATTCCTCGCTGCTGGGAGCGATGAACGATCAGCAGTTATGGGCGCACATCCGAGCGCAAAGCACCCTGCCGTTGCCACCGGACCCTGCGTGCAGTTTCGCCCGTACCGCCGTGAAGAAACTCAAGGCCGACCTGGCGCTCAACCAACAACTGACCTACCGCTTCCTGCGACCCTTGCCGGTCCCCCTGCATACCCTCAATGGCTATGACGACCCGTTGATCGACCCCCATCGCCTCGACGAGTGGGGTTGCTACACCAGTGCCACCTTTCAGAGCCAGTGCGTACCAGGCGGGCACTTTTTTTTCGAAGACGACTTTCCACGCTTTTACTCGTTTTTTTTAACCGCCCTCAGTGAACAAGGCAGCTAAGTCATATGGAACGCGCATTCTGGAGCACCCCTTACCTTTCGACCCTGGACGCTCGTGTGCTGAGTATCGAGGGGCGTAACGTGGAGATCAGCCCGACGATTTTTTTTGCCGAGTCGGGCGGCCAGGAGTCTGATCACGGTACGATCAACCGCATTGAGGTCAGCCAGGCCACGGTGGAGGGTGAGCGGATCATCTATGCCCTGGCCCAGGACCCGGACTTTGCCGTTGGCGACCAGGTCAACGTAACGATCGACTGGCCTCGGCGCTACGCATTGATGCGGTTACACTTCGCCGCGGAAATCGTGCTGGAACTGTTCTACAAGAAATTCCCCGACCTGCAGAAAATCGGCGCCCACATAGGCCAGACCAAGGCGCGGATCGACTTTACCCTGGCAGAGAATGTCAGCCAGTACTTTCCCGAAATCCTGCAGGAAGTCGAAACGCTGGTCGCGGCCGATCTGCCCATTGAAAGCCGCTTCACCGACACCGCGCGCTTGCGCCGCTGCTGGCACATCGACGGGTTTTCCCAAGTGCCCTGTGGCGGTACGCACCTGAACACCACCGGCGAAATCGGCAAGATCCGCCTCAAGCGCAATAACATCGGGGCGCAAAAAGAGCGTGTCGAAATCTACCTGCTGGACTAACCGCCCTACCCCCTGACTGTCCTGGGAGACAGCCTTCATGCTCAACGTCATGTCTGCACTTGGGTTGCTGCTATTAATGCCGGGGCCGACCAATACCCTGTTATTGCGCTCTGGGGTGCTTTCTGGTTTCAGGCGGGCCTGGACCTTGAGCTTGTTGGAATGCCTGGCTTACCTGCTGCAGATTTCATTTTGGGGCTACCTGCTCAGCCACATTGGCGCCAATGCGCCCTGGTGCCTGAAAGTGATGCAGTTTGTCTCGATCTGTTACCTGGCCAAGACCTCGTACTGCCTGTGGCGCGAGCCCACCGCCGGCCTGCCCGCCATGCCGGGCGCGCGGGTATCGCGCCGGCAGTTCTTTTTGCTGACGCTGATCAATCCCAAGGGCTTGCTGGTGGTGTCGTTCATCGTGCCCGTGCAAACCTTTGCCGATACCGCCTTGTATGGGCAGTTCGTCATGCAATTCACCGCGGTAGTGATCCCGGTAGGCTGCGCCTGGGTGCTCTTCGGTGCGCGTATCAAGCGCAGCGGGCATGCCTGGTTGACCCCGCAAAACATAAACCGCACAGCGTCTGTGGTTATTAGTTGCTTTGCACTGGCAATTCTATTCAAACTGGCGGATGCGTTGATCCGTACCGGCCCGGCCTTATAGTCCTGCCAGGCGGCGCTGGCACTTTGCCACAACTCAAGGCATGCTAGCCGCCCTTCGGGCGTCCGGCTTATAGTGCACGTCGCGCGCCAGTACAGCCAAACCGCAGGATCACAGCTTGACCAACGTAACAAAGCCAAGCCCGTTGCGCGCAGCCCATATTGCGCCGGGCGCCCCCCTGCACGGAACCCTCAAGGGCGCGTTGGCGACGCTGGTCCTGTTGCTGCTCGCGCTATTGTTCTGGCAACTGCTGGACCAACTGCAGCAAAACCAGAAGAACCAGCAGCAATACACCATCAACTACAGCGCCGACTTGGCCGAACAGATCAGCCTGAACATGGCCCTGAGCGCGCAAATCGCCCTCAACCTACTGCCGATTGTCGAACCCCCACGCAACGAAGAACAGCACCAGGCCCTGGTGCGCAGCTTGCAACGCTCGCTGCCGGAACTACGCAGCGTCGCCCTGCTCGCCCCCAGCGGCGCGATCATCAGTGACACCGCCGACAACAGCCAGGACGGTGCCTGGCTCGAAGAGCTGGTCAAGCGCAGCCATGCCCAGTCCTATTACCTGAGCAACAACAGCGACGGCTCCGTCATCTACTTGCTGCTGCACCAACCCAGTGGCGGCGCAAAAATGTACTGGGCGTTGCGCCTGGCCCCCAATTACCTGGCCAACCTGACGCGCCAGGACGGCCAGGGGCCGCGCCCGATGTGGGCGATTGAAAACCAGTTGAACCATCGGATTGTCAGTCGCGACAGCGGCATGCCCAGCCAATGGTCGTCCGGGCTGACCCCGGAAGAACTGAATAAAACCGTACTGATCACCCCCTTGAGCAAAAGCGACTGGCAACTGCGCGGCCTGTTCGACCGCGCTGCCGTGCTGGAGCAACTGCTGCCGGCGTTTATCGGCAAGTGCCTGCTGGGCCTGGCCTTTTCGCTGATCCCGGTGCTGGTGCTGCTGAACATGCGCCGCCGCCAGCGCCAGGTAAACGAAGGCCGGCGCCGCTATCAGGATATCTTCGACGGCACCGGCGTGGCCTTGTGCGTGCTCGACCTGTCGGGCCTGCGGGGGTTCTTCGACAAGGCCCAGTTGCACACCCGCGAGCAGTTGCAGGACTGGCTGCAAAACAGCCCCGAGCAACGCCAGCATCTGCTCAAGGAACTGCGCATCACTGAAGTCAACCAGGTGGCGGTGCGCCTGCTGAATGTGGCGTCCTGCGAACAGGCCTGGGACCGTTTGATCGACGGCTGCGCGCTGAACACCAGCGCCATTGGCTACCAAGTGCTGGAAGCCGTGCTGACCCAGCAAAAACAGCTGGAGCTGGAGATTCAACTCAGCGACATCGACGGCAACGACCAGTACCTGTGGCTGGTGATGCGCCTGCCGGAAGCACAGCACGACTATAAGGCAGTGATCCTCAGCATCAGCGATATCACCAGCCGCAAGCTGATCGAACTGTCGCTGGTGGAGCGCGAAGGCTTCTGGTCGGACGTGGTGCGTACCGTGCCGGATCACCTGTATGTGCAGGATGTGATCAGCCAGCGGATGATCTTCAGCAACCACCACCTGGGCCATACCCTGGGCTACAACCGGCACGAACTGCAACAGATGGGCGAGTACTTCTGGGAGATCCTTTTGCACCCCGAAGACGCCGAGTACTACCACGAACTGCGCCAGCAACAGCGCGCCGCCGGGTACCTGGCACAGTTGCAGTGCCAGCTGCGCTTTAGGCACCGCAACAACCAGTGGCGGCGCTTCGAGATCCGCGAACAGGCCCTGGCCCGGGACAAGACCGACCAGGTCACGCGGATCATCGGCGTGGCCAAGGACATCACCGACCAGATCGAAGCCAGCGAGTCCCTGCGCGACAGCGAGCAGCGCTACCGGATGTTGGCCGAAAGCATCAGCGACGTGATTTTCTCCACCGACAGCAAGCTGGCCCTCAACTATGTCAGCCCGTCGGTGAATGCAGTGCTGGGCTATGAAGTCGACTGGATCTTCAAGAACGGCTGGCAATCGACCATCGCCAACCCGCAACAACTGACCGGCATCTACACCCTGGTGGAACGGGTCAGCCGCTCCCTCGACCAGCCCGAAGCCCTGGCCCTGCTGCGCGATGACGTGCAGACCCAACTGTTCCTGTTCGACTGCCTGCGGGCCGATGGGCGCAAGGTGCCGATCGAGCTGCGCCTGGTGCTGGTGTGGGACGAGCACGGCGCGTTCGAAGGCATCCTCGGCGTGGGTCGCGATATCAGCCAGCAACGCCGCGCCGAGAAAGACCTGCGCATGGCGGCCACGGTATTCGAGCATTCCACCTCGGCAATCCTGATCACCGACCCGGCCGGCTATATCGTGCAGGCCAACGAAGCGTTCAGCCGGGTCAGCGGTTATGCGGTGGCCGACGTCCTCGACCAGTTGCCGAACATGCTCACCGTCGACGAACAGCAGGAAGCGCACCTGCGCTACGTGCTCAAGCAGTTGCACCAGCACAGCACCTGGGAAGGCGAAGTGTGGCTCAAGCGCCGCAGCGGCGAACATTACCCGGCCTGGGTCGGCATTACCGCCGTACTCGATGATGAAGGCGACCTGGCCAGTTATGTGTGCTTCTTCAGTGATATCAGCGAGCGCAAGGCCAGCGAACAACGCATCCACCGCCTGGCCTACTACGACGCCCTGACCCACCTGCCCAACCGCACCCTGTTCCAGGATCGCTTGCACACCGCGTTGCAGTCGGCCGAACGGCAGAAGTCGTGGGTGGTGCTGATGTTCCTCGACCTCGACCGTTTCAAGCCAATCAACGACTCCCTGGGCCACGCCGCCGGCGATCGCATGCTCAAGGAAATGGCCACCCGCCTGCTCGGCTGTGTGGCCGAAGACGACACCGTGGCGCGCATGGGCGGTGACGAGTTCACCTTGCTCCTGCAACCGCGGGTCAGCCGCGAAATGGCGCTGAACCGGGCTATTCATGTGGCCGAGCAGATCCTCGCCAGCCTGGTGAAGCCGTTTGTGCTCGAAGGCCGCGAGTTTTTTGTCACCGCCAGCATCGGTATCGCCCTGAGCCCTCAGGACGGCAACGAACTGAGCCAACTGATGAAAAACGCCGACACGGCGATGTACCACGCCAAGGAGCGCGGCAAGAACAACTTCCAGTTCTACCAGGCCGACATGAACGCCAGCGCCCTGGAGCGCCTGGAACTGGAGAGCGACCTGCGCCATGCCTTGGACCAGAACGAATTCGTGCTGTATTACCAACCGCAGTTCAGTGGCGATGGCAAACGCTTGACCGGTGCCGAAGCCCTGCTGCGCTGGCGCCACCCACGGCGCGGGCTGGTACCGCCGGGGGATTTCATCCCGGTACTGGAAGAATTGGGCCTGGTGGTGGATGTGGGCGACTGGGTGATCGACGAGGCCTGCCGCCAACTCAAGACCTGGCACCAGAACAAGGTGCGGGTACCCAAGGTTTCGGTGAACATTTCGGCCCGGCAGTTCTCGGACGGGCAGTTGGGTACGCGGATCGCTACCATCCTCAAGGAAACCGGGCTGCCACCGGCGTGCCTGGAACTGGAGCTGACCGAAAGTATCCTGATGCGCGAGGTCAACGAGGCCCTGCAGATCCTCGCCAGCCTGAAAAACCTCGGCCTGAGCATCGCCGTAGACGACTTCGGCACGGGTTATTCATCGCTCAACTACCTCAAGCAATTCCCCATCGACGTGCTCAAGATCGACCGCACCTTCGTCGACGGCCTGCCGTCCGGCGAGCAGGACGCGCAGATCGCCCGCGCAATCATCGCCATGGCCCACAGCCTGAACCTGGCGGTGATCGCCGAAGGCGTGGAAACCCATGAGCAACTGGACTTCCTTCGTGAACACGGGTGCGACGAGGTGCAGGGTTACCTGTTTGGACGGCCGATGCCGGCCAATCGGTTTGAGGCGCAGTTCAGCAATGATGCGCTGTTCATGTTTGACTGAAAATCATGTGGTGAGGCAGACGGCCTCATCGCGGGCAAGCCCGCTCCCACAGTTGAAATGCGTTCCCATGTGGGAGCGGGCTTGCCCGCGATGAGGCCCTCAAATACGCCATCCATCTCTGGATGAGCGCCACTTGTCCGCGACATGATGTCCTTTCATATGCCATCTAAAACCCATTGGGTTAGAATGCCCCTCTTTTCTGCCCCCGATCCTTGAGGACCGCCATGTTCAGCCGTGATTTGACTATTGCCAAGTACGACGCCGATCTCTTTGCCGCCATGGAGCAAGAAGCTGTGCGCCAGGAAGAGCACATTGAGCTGATCGCTTCGGAAAACTACACCAGCCCTGCGGTGATGGAGGCTCAAGGTTCGGTTCTGACCAACAAGTACGCCGAAGGCTACCCAGGCAAGCGCTACTACGGCGGTTGCGAGTTCGTCGACGTGGTTGAGCAACTGGCCATCGACCGTGCCAAGGAACTGTTCGGCGCCGATTACGCCAACGTCCAGCCACACGCCGGCTCCCAAGCCAACGCGGCCGTTTACCTGGCCCTGCTGCAAGGCGGCGACACCATCCTGGGCATGAGCCTGGCCCACGGCGGTCACCTGACCCACGGCGCCAGCGTTTCGTCCTCCGGCAAGCTGTACAACGCTGTGCAGTACGGCATCGACGGCAATGGCCTGATCGACTACGACGAAGTCGAGCGCCTGGCGGTCGAGCACAAGCCAAAAATGATCGTGGCCGGTTTCTCTGCCTACTCGCAGATCCTCGACTTCCCACGCTTCCGTGAAATCGCCGACAAGGTTGGCGCCTACCTGTTCGTCGACATGGCCCACGTGGCCGGTCTGGTCGCCGCTGGCGTCTACCCGAACCCAGTGCCTTACGCTGACGTCGTGACCACCACGACCCACAAGACCCTGCGCGGTCCACGTGGTGGCCTGATCCTGGCGCGCGCCAACGCCGAGATCGAGAAGAAGCTCAACTCCGCGGTATTCCCGGGCGCCCAGGGTGGCCCGCTGGAGCACGTGATCGCCGCTAAAGCGATCTGCTTCAAGGAAGCGTTGCAGCCTGAGTTCAAGACTTACCAGCAACAAGTGGTGAAAAACGCCCAGGCCATGGCCAGTGTGTTCATCGAGCGCGGTTTTGACGTGGTTTCCGGCGGTACTGAAAACCACCTGTTCCTGCTGTCGCTGATCAAGCAAGACATCTCCGGTAAAGATGCTGACGCTGCCCTGGGCAAAGCCTTCATCACCGTGAACAAGAACTCGGTACCGAACGACCCACGTTCGCCGTTCGTCACCTCGGGCCTGCGCTTCGGCACCCCGGCCGTGACCACTCGTGGCTTCAAGGAAGCAGAGTGCAAGGAACTGGCTGGCTGGATCTGCGACATCCTGGCAGACCTGTCCAACGAAGCCGTGATCGACGCGGTACGTGAGAAGGTCAAGGCCATCTGCAAGAAGCTGCCGGTGTACGGCGCTTGATTGCAGTTGCTTGAATGAAAAGCCCGGCTCTTGAGCCGGGCTTTTTTATGCCTGTTGGAACGCGGTCAAAAATGTGGGAGCTGGCTTGCCTGCGATAGCGGAGGGTCAGTCAATGATGTGGTGGCTGACAGACCGCTATCGCAGGCAAGCCAGCTCCTACATTGATCGTGTTTCAGGTCAGGGTTGGTAGACCCGCTGGAAGCCCGCGCGAATCTTCTCTTCGGGCAATTCGTCGGCAATAAACACAATCACACTCTCCCGCGCCTCGCCCTCGGCCCATTCGGTATCCCAATCGAAACCGTAGAGCTTGAGCACGCCCTGGAACACCATGCGCCGGTCTTCCCCGGCGATGTTCAGCACGCCCTTGTAGCGCAGCAGTTGCTTGCCGTGCTCCTCCAGCAGCTCGTTCATGAACTCACTGAGGCGGTCGATATCCAGCGGCTGGTCGGTACGCAATACCAGGCTGGAGATACGGTCGATGGACGGTGCCTGGCTGACCGGGCGCAAGGTCATGCCGGCGTTGAGGTTGAAGCCACGCACGTCCAGCAACTCGGCGAGGTCAATCTTGCCGTGCTCCACCACCCGGATCGGCGCACGGCGGTTGATGCGGGTCAGGCGCTCGGAAAGGGCGTCGAAGCTGGCGTCGTCCACCAGGTCACGCTTGCTCACCAACAGGCGGTCGGCAAAGCCGATCTGCGCCTGGGCGATGGTCTGGCTCAGGTGGTGTTCGGCGTGGGCGGCGTCCACCAGGGTGATGATGCCGTCGAGGATGTAGCGCTCGCGCAGTTCTTCATCGATGAAAAAAGTCTGGGCCACCGGCGCCGGGTCGGCCAGGCCGGTGCATTCGATCACCAGGCGGTCGAAGGCGATCTCGCCGCTGTCCAGGCGTTCGAGCAGCAGGTACAGGGCTTTGGTCAGGTCGGTGTGGATGGTGCAGCACACGCAACCGTTGGACAGGGTCATGACTTGCACCGGCTCATCGCCCAGCAACTGGGTGTCGATACCGGCGTCGCTGAATTCGTTTTCGATCACGGCGATTTTCAAGCCGTGTTCGGCCTTGAGCAGATGACGCAACAAGGTGGTCTTGCCAGCGCCGAGGAAGCCGCTGAGGACGGTGACGGGGATGGGAGAGGACAAAAATATTCTCCTTGAGGAAACTTAAAACAAATGTGGGAGCGGGCTTGCCCGCGATTGCGATCTCACATTCAACATCGCTGCTGACTGACAGTCCGCCATCGCGGGCAAGCCCGCTCCCACAAGGGATCACATAGGCCCAAGCCTATGGGTTCAACAGCACTTGGGCCCGCCCTTGCCGCCGTAACGGGCTTCCTGGCGTTCCCGGAAGAACGCCTTGTAGTCCATCATCGGCTTGTCCGGGTGCTTGGTTTGCATATGCTCGACGTAGGTGTCGTAGTCGGGCATGCCGACCATCAGGCGCGCGGCCTGACCGAGGTATTTACCGAGGCGACCAATGTCATTGAACATGTTTGCAACCCTCTATCACGCGTCCGGCATGGCTTGGAATGGCGCTTCTTTATCCGTACGTTCCTTGGTACCCCAGGCGGCTACGCCGACTTTGATCGCATAGAACAGGATGCTGAAGACCACGAACAGGAACAGTACCGTCAGCGTCGCGTTGGTGTAGGCGTTCCAGATCACATGCTGCATCTGGTCGATGTTCTTCGCCGGGGCAAGGATCTGACCGTTGGCCAACGCATCGCTGTACTTCTTGGCCAGCGACAGGAAGCCGATTGCCGGGTTGGCGTCGAACAGCTTGATAAAGCCTGCGGTGGTGGTGCAGATCAGCAGCCAGACAGCCGGCAGCAGCGTGACCCAGATGTAGCGCTGGCGCTTCATTTTGATCAGCACAACAGTGGCGAGCATCAGCGCGATACCGGCCAGCATCTGGTTGGAGATGCCGAACAGCGGCCACAAGGTGTTGATGCCACCCAGCGGATCGATCACGCCTTGGTACAGCAAGTAACCCCACATCGCCACACAGCCTGCGGTCGCGATCAGGTTGGCGGTCCAGGACTCGGTACGCTTGAGCGCCGGGACGAAGGAGCCGAGCAGGTCCTGGAGCATGAAGCGACCGGCACGGGTACCGGCGTCAACTGCAGTCAGGATGAACAGCGCTTCGAACAGGATCGCAAAGTGGTACCAGAATGCCATGGTGTTTTCACCCGGCAGGACACTGTGCAGGATCTGCGCGATACCGACCGCCAGGGTCGGCGCACCGCCGGCACGGGCCAGGATGGTGGTTTCACCGATATCGTTGGCCACTGCCTGCAGCGCTTCCGGGGTAATTGCAAAGCCCCAGCTGCTGACGGTCTGGGCAACGGTCACCACATCAGTGCCGACAATCGCCGCAGGGCTGTTCATGGCGAAGTACACGCCTGGCTCGATCACCGAAGCGGCAACCATGGCCATGATGGCGACGAACGACTCCATCAACATGCCGCCATAGCCGATGTAGCGCGAGTGGGCTTCATTGGCCAACAACTTGGGCGTGGTGCCCGAGGAGATCAGCGCATGGAAGCCGGACACCGCACCACAGGCGATGGTGATGAACAGGAACGGGAACAGGCCGCCCTTCCACACCGGGCCAGTGCCATCGATAAACTGGGTCAGTGCTGGCATTTTCAGGTCAGGCATGGTGACCAGGATGCCGATCGCCAGGGCGATGATCGTGCCGATTTTCAGAAACGTCGACAGGTAGTCACGGGGAGCCAGGATCAGCCACACCGGCAATACCGCCGCCACGAAGCCGTAGCCGACCAGCATCCAGGTGATCTGGATCCCGGTGAAGGTGAAGGCCTTGGCCCAGACCGGATCAGCGGCAATCTGCCCGCCCAGCCAGATCGAACCCAGCAGCAACAGCACGCCGATGATCGAGATCTCGCCAATGCGGCCCGGCCGGATGTAGCGCATGTACACGCCCATGAACATCGCAATCGGGATGGTCGCCATCACCGTGAAGATGCCCCACGGGCTTTCGGCCAGGGCCTTGACCACGATCAGCGACAACACCGCGAGGATGATGATCATGATCAGGAAGCAGCCAAACAGCGCGATGGTCCCGGGAATGCGGCCCATCTCTTCGCGAACCATATCCCCCAGGGAACGGCCGTTGCGACGGGTGGACAGGAACAGGATCATGAAGTCCTGCACCGCACCCGCCAGCACCACACCGGCAATCAGCCACAGGGTACCTGGCAGGTAGCCCATCTGCGCGGCCAAGACCGGGCCGACCAAAGGCCCTGCACCGGCAATGGCGGCGAAGTGGTGACCGAACAGGATATGTTTGTTGGTCGGCACATAGTCCAGACCGTCGTTGTTGATCACTGCGGGGGTGGCCCGCCGTGGATCGAGTTGCATCACATTATTTGCAATGAACAGGCTGTAGTAACGATAAGCCACCAGATAGATGGCGACTGCCGCGACTACAATCCACAAGGCGTTGATCGCCTCGCCGCGACGCAAAGCCACTACGCCCAGGGCGCACGCTCCTACGATTGCCAGCAACAGCCAGGGTAGATGGCGGAGCAGGCTATTATTATTTTTCATTTTTTTATTCCAGCCAGGTTGGACAGAAAGACAGCCATCCGGAGTTTAGCGCGCTGCGCCCTAAAGACCAGCCCCCTACGTTGGTCTAGAGCCTTGCCGGGGCGAAAAAAACAGAAATAAATGCCCGATAATGGCGCAAGGCTACAATCCCTGTACCTACAGAGGGTTTCATCATGAGCGACCAGCCGTCAGATCGCCGCCGTTTTCGGCGGATTGCCTTCGATGCCAGGACCGAACTCAAGCAGAACGGCCAGCAATGGCCGGTGCAACTGGTGGATTTATCGCTCAAGGGGCTGCTGGTGCAAAAGCCCGCGCCGTGGTTGGGCAAGGGTGATGAGCCGTTTGACGTGGACATTCACCTGGACGCCCAGACCGACGTCAGCATGCAGGTGCGGCTGACCCATGATGACCAGGGGCAACTGGGGTTTGTCTGTGAGCATATCGATCTGGACTCGATCAGCCATTTGCGCAGGTTGATCGAGCTGAATCTGGGGGATGAGGAGGAATTGCATCGGGAGCTGGGCGAGTTGCTGAACATTTGACCTTTGCCGGCGATGGCGGCGTGTCAGTCAGGGATGTAGCGACTGATTCGACGTCATCGCTGGCAAGCCAGCACCTACAGGGTTTTGGGTTATTCGAACAAGGCGTCCAGGGCCTGCTCCAGACGCGTCACCGCAATCACCTGCAACCCCGGTGGCGCCTCCTTCGGTGCATTGCCCTTGGGCACGATGGCACGCTTGAAGCCATGCTTGGCCGCTTCCTTCAGACGCTCCTGGCCGCTGGGCACCGGACGCACTTCGCCCGACAAGCCCACCTCACCAAATACCAGCAGGTCATGGGGCAACGGCCGATTGCGCAGGCTGGACATCACCGCCGCCATCAACGCCAGGTCCGACGCGGTTTCCAGCACCTTTACACCGCCGACCACGTTGAGGAACACGTCCTGGTCATGGGTCGGAATCCCGCCGTGGCGATGCAGCACCGCCAGCAGCATCGCCAGGCGGTTCTGATCCAGGCCCAGGGTCACGCGGCGCGGGTTGGCCAGGTGGCTGTCGTCCACCAGGGCCTGGACTTCCACGAGCATCGGCCGGGTGCCCTCCCACGTTGCCATTACCACACTGCCCGGTACTTCTTCCTGGGCGCGGGTCAGAAAGATCGCCGAGGGGTTGGAGACTTCTTTGAGCCCCCGGTCCGTCATGGCGAACACACCCAGCTCGTTGACCGCACCAAAACGGTTTTTCACCGCGCGCAACAGGCGCAGGCGCCCATCGGACTCGCCCTCGAAATACAGCACCGTATCGACCATATGCTCCAGCACCCGCGGGCCGGCCAACGCGCCTTCCTTGGTGACATGACCCACCAGGAAAATCGCCGTACCGCTTTGCTTGGCATAGCGCACCAGCAACGCCGCGCTCTCCCGCACCTGGGACACCCCACCCGGCGCCGATTGCAGCTGCTCGGTGAAGATCGTCTGGATCGAGTCGATCACCATCACCTTGGGTTTTTCCACACGGGCGGTGGCGATGATGCTTTCGATACAGGTCTCGGTCATGACCCGCAACTGGTCCTGGGGCAGGCCCAGGCGACGGGCGCGCATGGCCACTTGCTGCTGGGATTCTTCGCCGGTGACATACAAGGCCGGCATACGGCTGGCGATGCTGCACAGGGTTTGCAGGAGGATGGTCGATTTGCCGATCCCCGGATCGCCGCCGATCAACACCACCGAGCCGTCCACCAGGCCGCCACCGAGCACTCGGTCAAGCTCGCCGGAAGCGGTAGAAAAGCGCGGGATTTCTTCGACGCTGACTTCAGCCAGGGTCTTGATCTGGGCTTGCTGGCCGGTCCAGCCTGCGCGACCGGTGGGCGCTGCGGCGCCGCCACTTTCGATCATGGTTTCAGTGAGGGTGTTCCACGCTCCGCATTCGCCACACTGGCCCGCCCATTTGGGAAAGGTCGCGCCGCACTCCGTGCAGCCGTACATGCGCTTGGCCTTTGCCATCTGAGAACCTCCAACCGAAAAACCGCGATGATAGCTCAGCGCGGCGGCGCGGTACGGATTTCACCGTTGGCCAATCGTGTAGCGCTGTTGCCCAGCGGGTCCTCGGCGTTCAGGTCGGCGCCCTGGGCCTTGAGTGCATCGAGCAGTTCCACGCGCTTGAACAGCCCGGCGTACATGGCCGCCGTCTGTCCGGCACCGTTGCGTTGGTCAGGGTTGCAGGCGGTGCCCAGCAAACGCCGGGCAATGCTCAGCTCACCCTTGAAAATCGCCCCCATCAACGCCGTGTTGCCGCGTTTGTCCTGCACGCAAGCATCGGCACCCGCCGCCAGCAGTTGCTCCACGGCCGGTCCCTGCCCGTGATAGGCGGCCAGGATCAGCGCGGTGTAGCCCTTGTCATCGACGGTATTCAGGGAATAGCCGGACTCGATAAAGGTGTTGAGCATCTCCACATCGCCACGCCGGGCGGCGTCGAAGTAGTAGTCCTGCAATTGCGCCTTGAGGGCCTGCGGGTCGGCCAATACGCTCAAGGACCAGCAGGCCAAAAGCGCTCCAATAAAGCTACGCATAAGCGACATCCTCCAAGGCTCCTGTGGGAACGAGCTTGTTCGCGAAAAACGTAAGGGCACCGCGTTAATCCTGAATGTACGCGGTGCCTTTGAGAGCTTCTCGAGCAAGCCCGCTCCTACAGAAGTGGGTATTAAGATCAGTCGTTCAGTTTTTCAGCCAATGCCTTGACCCGCGCCAGATCACCCTTGGCCACTTTGGCCACGCCAGTGCCATATTCCGGGTCGGCCTTGTACAGGAACGACAGGATAATGTGCTTGCTGACGTCATCCGTGGTCGCCAGGGAGCCACCGAAGTTGTCGATCAAGTCCTGGCGCTCCTTCTTGCTGAAGGAGCGGTACAAGTCGCCTGCCTGCTTGAAGTTCTGCTCACGCTGGATCTTCGCCTGCTGGGTGCTGCCGGCCAGGGGCATCTGGCTGTAGCGCGCACTTTGCGGCTCTTCCCGCGGTTCCAGGCGGCTTGGCTGGTAGTTCACGCCGCTGCTGGTCTTGCCGAAGTTCATCGTGCCGTCCTGGTTACCGTTGTTGACGGTGACCCGTGGTGCGTTGATCGGCAATTGCAGGGCATTGGCGCCCAGGCGGTACATTTGCGTATCCGCATAGGAGAACACTCGGCCTTGCAGCAGGCGATCTTCCGACGGCTCGATACCCGGCACCAGGTTCGCCGGGGCCATGGCCACTTGCTCGGTTTCCTGGAAGACGTTGGCCGGGTTGCGGTTTAGCACCATCTGCCCGACTTTGCGCTGGGGAACGTCGGGCCAGATCTTAGTGGCGTCCAGAGGATCGAAATCAAACTTGGCCAGTTCTTCCGGCTTGAGCACTTGTACGTACAGATCCCACTTGGGGAAGTCGCCCTTGTTGATATGGGTGACTAGGTCGTTAGTCATATGGCTGTAGTCACGGCCCTGGACCTCGACAACTTGTTTTGGATCCAGGTTCTTGATGCCCTGCAGGCTCTTCCAATGGAACTTGACGTAGTGCACTTCACCCTTGGCATTGATCAACTTGTAGGCATGTACGCCATTACCATCCATCTCGCGGTAACTGGCCGGGGTGCCGGAGTCCGAATACAACTCGGTGAGTGTGCGGGTGGACTCGGGAACATGGGAGAAGAAGTCAAAACGACGGGAGTCGTCATCCAGGTTAGTGCGTGGGTCAGGTTTGAACGCATGCACCATGTCCGGGAACTTGATGGCATCGCGAATAAAGAACGTCGGGAAATTATTACCTACCAGGTCCCAGTTACCTTCGGCGGTATAGAACTTGGTGGCGAAGCCGCGAGGGTCGCGCAGGGTTTCCGGGGAATGGTTGCCGTGGACTACGGCAGAAAACCGGACGAATACCGGCGTGGCCTCACCTGCGGCAAATACTTTGGCCTTGGTCAGGTCGCTGAGGTTATCGGTGACGGTGAAGGTGCCGTGGGCACCAGTGCCACGGGCATGCACCACACGCTCGGGGATGCGCTCACGGTCAAAGCGTTGCAGCTTCTGGATCAGTTGAACGTCCTGCAGCAGGACCGGGCCGTTGGCGCCGGCGGTCTGCGAGTTCTGGTTGTCGCCCACTGCCGCGCCGTTATCGCGCGTCAAGTTGGCGGCGCTGACCGACAGCGATAATAGGCTGGTACTGGCAATCAACAGCAGATTGCGCGCAGCAATAGACCTGCGGCTAATAAGGTTTTTCATCATGCAATCCTCTGGTTTTTTTAATGCACTTTTACAAGTGCTCGCCAGAGGCTAGTGATCCTGGCGCCAGAAGATAAATAGAAAACTCACACCAGCCCGATTGAGAAAATAGTGTGGTAAACCACTGAAATGGCGGGTATTTCGCGCGCGATTGGTGGCACTTTGCAAACTATTTGCGTTTTAATGTGTCGATTACAACGAACAGTGTTAACAGTTGTGTCGAGCAAGTCACTGCAGACTGACTTACACTGAGTTCCTCTCCTCTCAACTGTAACAAGGAATAACCTATGGGCGTGATCAGTGAGTTCAAGGCCTTCGCGGTCAAAGGTAATGTGGTCGACATGGCGGTCGGTATTATCATCGGCGCTGCCTTCGGCAAAATTGTTTCGTCCTTTGTAGGCGACGTGGTGATGCCTCCTATCGGTCTGCTGATCGGTGGTGTGGATTTCGGTGATCTGGCGGTAACGCTCAAGGCCGCCCAGGGCGATGTCCCAGCAGTGGTCCTGGCCTACGGCAAATTCATCCAGAGCGTGATTGACTTCGTGATCGTCGCGTTCGCGATCTTCATGGGCGTCAAGGCCATCAACCGCCTCAAGCGTGAAGAAGCCGCCGCGCCAAGCCTGCCGCCGGTGCCGACCAAGGAAGAAGAACTGCTGGGCGAGATCCGCGACCTGCTCAAGGCTCAGAACAACAAGCCCCTGTAGCCGACCTGCAACACCTGTCGGCCACTGAAAAAAGGCGCCTCTGATCGGGCGCCTTTTTGCTACCAGTAGTTTTCTACCGCCACCTGCCCTGGCCGACGCGTCAGGCTCAATTGCATATCGCGCTGTTTAAGCAATTGCCGGGTGTCGTCGATCATCTGTGGGTTGCCGCAAATCATCACCCGCGAATGCTCTGGCGTCAGGGCCACACCCGCCGCACGTTCCAGCTCACCATTTTCGATCAGGGTGGTGATACGCCCGTTCAATGCGCCCGGGTGCTGCTCACGGGTCACGATGGGCAGGTAGGTGAGTTTATGGGCGTACTCCTTAAGGTACTCACGCTCGCCCAACTGCTGGATCAGTGTCTGGTAGGCCAGCTCGCGAGCCTCCCGGGCGCTGTAGACCAGAATGATGCGCTCGAATTTTTCCCAGACTTCAAAGTCCTGCAGGATCGACAGAAACGGCGCAATACCGGTGCCGGTCCCCAGCAACCACAGGTCCCGGCCATCGACAAACCGGTCCAGGGTCAGGAAGCCCGTGGCTTGGCGCTCCACCAGCAGTTCGTCGCCGGCACGCAAGCGGCTCAGCTCACTGGTGAACTCTCCGCCGGGCACCACAATCGAGAAGAACTCCAGGAACTCATCGAAGGGCGACGACACCACCGAGTAGGCGCGCCACACCAGGCTGCCATCGGGTTTGGTCACACCCAGGCGGACAAACTGCCCGGCGACGAAACGAAACCCCGGGTCGCGGGTGGTCCGCAGGGTAAACAGACTGAGGGTCAATGACTGCACATTGACCAGGGTCTGGCGTGTGAATTTTTCAGCACTGGCCGTCATAGCGGGCTCCGGGCGACAGGTAACCCCTAGTGTCGCCCAAAGTGGCGCCGGCAAACACCGTTGGTTTGTAGTGACATCCGCCCGGCCGGCGACAACCGGCATGTATCACTGCTGTAACGGTACTTGAGTAATAGCTCTAATTGCGCAAACTAAACTATTTGGCGATTAACCAGGCCCCTTGACTGCACATCTAAACAGCCACTGTTGAGCGCGCAGTTAATGGCAAGTGGCTAACCCTCTAAAAGAGAAGGAAAATCGTCTACCGCAAGAAAACGTAGCCAGTTGCCCATCTCGCAATCCGACTAAAAAGCATGGCGCTAAGTACGAAAATTCCCATGCCCACCTTAGAAGCTGTCCTACACTCGATCGATACCGGTTATGGGGACCCGCGTTACGAAGTGTCAGTGTGCGACTCATGGAGAGTTACCGATGGTCAAATGGCGCAACACACGTCTACCCAAGCTAGAGGGCGAGGATGAGGTGAATACGATGTTCGAGGCGGCTCTGAACATTACCTATGAGCTGGGTTTTGAGTACTGTGGTTATGTAATGGGTTCCAATGCTCTTTACCGCCCCAATAAGAACGTTCGTATCAACAACTATCCAGATGAATGGAACAACATCTACAAGACAGAGAATTACTTCGAAATGGATCCCTTGGTCGGCCATTGCAAACGCGATGTCTTGCCGATCGTCTGGGACGAAAAAACCTTCGCTGCAGTGCCGGACATGTGGGTTCACGCACAAGCCCATGGCTTGAACCATGGCTGGGCCCAGTCAGTGCATGACTTCCGTGGTCTTTTCAGCATGATCAGCCTGGGCCGCAGCAAGGGTGCGGTGAAAGCCCATGAGCTTTACGAAAAGGCCGGCCAGGTCCTGTGGATATGCCATGCACTGCATACCGTTGCCGTCCAGTCCTATACCCAGGAGCCGTCTTTCCAGAAGCCCAGCAAACTTACCAGCCGTGAGACCGAGATTCTGCAATGGTCAGCCATGGGCAAGACAGCTGCCGATATTGCGACGATTCTGTGCCTGTCAGAACGCACCGTCGGCTTTCATATCAGCAGTTCGATGAAAAAACTGGGCGTCACCAACAAGATTGCTGCCGTATTTACCGCAGTCAGACAAGGCCTTTTTTAAACGCAACCGGCACGAGTCCCCTGAAAACACTGAATGTATTCCCTTTGAAAAAAACGTAACATTTACGGCCAGTTCTGGGTGATGACGCCGCCCGCGTCGCAGTCCACTCAGAAGGTTCCTCGCCCCGCGAGGAACACCCGCCGATTAGCCAGAGTTCCCCCCGCCATGCCCCTGCTCGATAGCCCCTTCGCCCAACTCGACCTGATCCGCCAGCCCGAGCAGCCAAATGAGCCGCTGCAAGCATTCGATGCGGCAGACGAATACCTGCTTGCCCACTTGGCCGAGCAGCAACCGGCCAGCAATACCCGGGTGCTGGTGCTCAATGACAGCTTTGGCGCGCTGGCAGCCAGCCTTGAGGGGCATGTGCACGTCACCAGCAGTGGCGACTCGTTTTTGGGCAACCAGGCCTTGCAGAAAAACCTGATACGCAATGGCAAGGCCTTCGATGCCCTGTCGCTCGTGCCTGCCAGCCAGGCATTCAGCGGGCCCTTCGACCGCGTCCTGATCCGGGTACCAAAAACCCTGGCGCTGTTGGAAGAACAGTTGATCCGTCTGCAAGGCCAATTGGCGCCCGGCGCCGAAGTGATCGCTGGCGCGATGGTCAAGCATCTGCCCCGGGCCGCCGGTGAACTGCTGGAGCGTTACATCGGCCCGATGCACGCCTCGCTGGCGGTAAAAAAGGCCCGGTTGCTGATCGCCACCCCGGCCGATCGACCGTTGGCCGTATCCCCCTACCCCACGCGCTATCGCCTCGACGCCCCGGCCATCGAGTTGCTCAACCACGCCAATGTGTTCTGCCGCGAAGGCCTGGACATCGGCACCCGCGCCTTCCTCCCGCACCTGCCGCAAAACCTGGGCAGCGCCCGGGTGGCGGACCTGGGTTGCGGCAACGGAGTACTGGCCATTGCCAGCGCCCTGCAAAACCCAGAGGCGCAGTACACCTTGGTCGACGAGTCCTATATGGCCGTGCAATCAGCGACCGAGAACTGGCAGGCCGCACTGGGCGAGCGGGCAGTGACCATTCGCCCCGGCGACGGCCTGGCGGACCAGGAACCGCAATCCCTGGACGTGGTGCTGTGCAACCCGCCGTTCCACCAACAACAGGTAGTGGGCGACTTCCTCGCCTGGCGCATGTTCCAGCAAGCCCGCGAAGCGCTGGTGGTCGGTGGCGCCTTGTACATCGTCGGCAACCGCCACCTGGGCTATCACAGCAAACTGGCGCGGTTGTTCCGCGGTGTGGAGCAGGTGGCAGCGACGCCAAAGTTCGTGATTCTCAAGGCCCGCAAATAATCCCAGGCAAAAAAAACCCTCCACAAGGAGGGTCAAAAGCGTGGGATATCAGTGAGTGCTCAGGCCTGCAGCGTTCATAAACATGCGCATCAGGCTGGCCACCACGAACAGGGCCAGGACGCTGCCGGTCCAGATCATCGCCAGCCAACCCAGGCGCTGCCAGAGCGGCTTTTTCTCGGCCTGTTCGATGTCATCCAGTGAAGGTTTACCGCTCATGGTGCAAGCCTCCTAGTGATAGCCGTCTTCATGGGTCACCTTGCCGCGGAACACGTAATAGCTCCAGAAGGTGTAGCCCAGGATGAATGGGATGATGAACAGCGTACCCACCAGCATGAAGCCCTGGCTTTGTGGCGGTGCGGCAGCGTCCCAGATCGAGACCGACGGCGGGATGATGTTTGGCCACAGGCTGATACCCAGGCCGCTATAGCCCAGGAAGATCAGCACCAACGTCAACAGGAACGGCGCGTAATGGGCATTGCGGGCCACGGCGCGCACCAGGGCGTACATGGTCACCAACACCAGGATCGGCACCGGCAGGAACCAGAACAGGTTCGGCAGGGTGAACCAGCGCGAGGCGATGTCCGGGTGGGCCAGGGGCGTCCAGATGCTGACAATGCCAATCACCGCCAACACTACAAACGCCAGGGGCCGCGCCAGGTTGTGCATCTGCTCCTGCAACTTGCCTTCGGTCTTCATGATCAGCCAGGTGCAGCCCAGCAGCGCATAAGCCACGATCAAGGCCACACCGCAAAACAAAGCAAACGGGGAGAACCAGTCCAATGAACCGCCAGCGAACTGGCGGTCGACCACTGGAATGCCTTCAATGAATGCCCCCAGCGCCACACCCTGGAAGAAGGTCGCCGCGAGCGAGCCACCGAGAAACGCCTTGTCCCACAGGTGGCGCTTGTCATCCTTGGCCTTGAAGCGGAACTCAAAGGCCACGCCACGGAAGATCAGGCCGATCAGCATCAGGATCAGCGGCAGGTACAGCGCCGAGAGCACCACCGAGTAGGCCAGCGGGAACGCGCCGAACAACGCCGCGCCCCCCAGTACCAGCCAGGTCTCGTTGCCGTCCCACACGGGGGCGACGGTGTTCATCATCACGTCACGGTCAGTCTTGCCCGGGATAAAGGGGAAGAGAATGCCGATCCCCAGGTCAAAGCCATCCATGACCACGTACATCATGATGCCGAAGATGATGATCACGGCCCAGATCAGCGGAAGATCAATACCCATGACTCAATTCCCCTTGTTCAGAGTGTCGCCGTGATCGGCGTCGCCGCTGTCATCGGCCGCCGACAATGGACGCGCCGGGGTGCGTTGCTGACCGGGGCCACCGTGGGCCGGCTCGGTGCTTTCGTGGGTGACCGGGCCTTTGCGCACCAGGCGCATCATGTAGCCCAGGCCCGCGCCGAACAGGGCGAAGTACACCACCACAAACAGCGCCAGGGTGATGCTCATCTGCACCACGCTGTGGTTGGAGGAGGCATCCGCCGTGCGCATCAAGCCGTAGACCACCCAGGGCTGGCGCCCGATTTCGGTGGTGAACCAGCCGGCCAGGATCGCAATCAACCCCGACGGGCCCATCCACAGCGCCAGATAGAGGAACGGTTTGTTGGTGTACATCCTGTCGCCCTTGCGCAGCCAGAGGCCGAACAGGCCGGTGAAGATCATCAGCATGCCCAGGCCGACCATGATGCGGAACGACCAGAACACGATGGTCGAATTGGCGCGGTCCTCGGGCGGGAACTCCTTGAGGGCCGGCACTTGCTTGTCCAGGGAATGGGTGAGGATCAGGCTGCCCAGGTAGGGGATTTCCACCTTGTACTTGGTTCGCTCCTCCTTCATGTCCGGCCAGCCGAACAGGATCAGCGGGGTCGGTTCATTCCCAATATTTTCCCAATGGCCTTCAATCGCGGCAATTTTTGCCGGCTGATGCTTGAGGGTGTTGAGGCCGTGGAAGTCACCGATCACCGCCTGGATCGGCGCGACGATCAGCGCCATCCACATTGCCATCGACAGCATGGTGCGGATCGCCGGGTTGTCCTTGCCCCGCAACAAGTGCCAGGCCGCCGAGGAACCGACGAAGAACGCGGTGGCGACAAACGCCGCCGTGGCCATGTGCGCCAGGCGATAGGGGAACGAGGGGTTGAAGATCACTGCCAGCCAATCGGTGGGGATCACTCGGCCATCGATGATTTCAAAGCCTTGCGGTGTCTGCATCCAGCTGTTGGACGCGAGGATCCAGAAGGTCGAGATCAACGTACCGACGGCCACCATCACCGTGGCAAAGAAGTGCAACTTGCGCCCGACCTTGTTCCAGCCGAACAGCATCACCCCCAGAAAGCCCGCTTCGAGGAAGAATGCGGTGAGCACTTCATAGGTCAGCAAGGGCCCCGTGACGGAACCGGCGAAGTCCGAGAAGCGGCTCCAGTTGGTGCCGAACTGATAAGCCATGACCAGGCCCGAGACCACACCCATGCCGAAGTTGACGGCAAAGATCTTCGACCAGAAGTGGTAGAGGTCACGGTAGGTATCGTTGTGGGTCTTGAGCCACAGGCCTTCCAGCACCGCGAGGTAACTGGCCAGGCCAATGGTGATGGCCGGGAACAGGATATGGAACGAGATGGTGAATGCGAATTGAATTCGGGCGAGATCTAGCGCCTCCAAACCGAACATAAGTCTTCCTCTGTCAGGTAATACCGGCTGCTGGCTGGGGGCCTGCACCCACTGCCCCCACGGATATGGAGTGTGGCGAATTGCAATTCGTTCTTTTTTTACCAACCACGTAGGGATTCTGGCCTTCTGGCCGCCACACCAACGCTCCAATCAGCATTGATCTGGATCAAGCAACGATGAAAGAGTAGTCCCATTTTCCGGCTTGGACTGTGTGGTCTTTTGCCGCGTGACAGGATGACTCAGCGAAATAGATGCCTTGCTAAGGATATTTCCTTTGCAGCAACTATTTGTTACAGCTTGATGCTAATCTCGGCGCTTCCCAGGTTCAGTCCAGTGCTTGCCGATGCCCAGTGAAACCCCGCTGCTGTTACGTCATCACCGCCCGTTTATTGCGTTTTGGCTGGCCCGGATCTTTACCGCCAGTGGCTTCCAGATGCTCACGGTGGCCATCGGCTGGAACCTCTACCAACTGACCGGCAATGTGCTGGACCTGGGGTTGGTGGGCCTGGTGGAGTTTGTGCCGCGGGTGCTGTTCATGCTGCACACCGGGCATGTGGCCGATCGCTACGAACGACGCAGAGTCGCCGCCATCTGCCAGACGCTGCAGGCGTTAATCGCCCTGGCGCTGGTCGTTGGCAGCCTGACGGACAATGTCACCCGCGAGATGATTTTTATCCTGGCCTTCCTGCTGGGCGCGGCCCGCTCCTTCGAGCTGCCCACCACCCAGGCCCTGCTGCCAAGCATCGTGCCCACTGCCCTGTTCCCACGGGCGGTGGCGGCGGCGCAGTCAGCCCAGCAATCGGCAACCATCGTCGCGCCGGCACTGGGCGGCCTGCTCTATGCCTTCGGCAGCGCATGGGTGTATGGCCCGACGGTATTGCTGTACCTGATTGCCTGCCTGCTGACCCTCAACCTGCCCGCCCGGCAGACCCCACTGAACAAGGGCAAGGCGACGCTGGATTCGTTGCTGGCGGGGATCCGCTTTATCCGCAGCCGCCCGGACATCCTCGGGGCGATTTCCCTGGACCTGTTTGCGGTGCTGCTGGGCGGCGCCACGGCGTTGTTGCCGGTGTTCGCCAAGGACATCCTGCTGACCGGCCCCTGGGGCTTGGGGCTGCTGCGTTCGGCGCCAGCGGTGGGCGCGCTGCTGATGTCGTTGTGGCTGGCGCGGTTTGCCGTGGACCGGCATGTGGGCCGCGTGATGTTTACTGCCGTCGGGGTGTTTGGCGTGGCGACGATTGCCTTTGGCCTGTCCACCTCGTTCTGGTTCTCGTTGGCCGTGCTGGTGGTGCTGGGGGCGGCGGACATGATCAGCATGGTGATCCGCGCCTCATTCGTGCAACTGGAAACCCCCGATGAAATGCGTGGGCGGGTCAGTGCAGTCAATGGCTTGTTTATCGGCGCGTCCAATCAGTTGGGCGAGTTCGAGTCCGGCGTCACCGCCCACTGGCTGGGCACGGTGCCCGCCGTGGTGCTGGGCGGGGTCGGCACGCTGGTGGTGACCGGGGTGTGGATCAAGCTGTTCCCGACGCTGGCCAAGCGGGACCGCATGCATACCCCGGCCGAAACGCCCTGAACCTGTAAGAGCCGGCTTGCCGGCTCTTACAGGGGGTCATCATTGGATGCGCAACTGAGTCTTCAGGGTATTGCGCGGCACATTGATCGACGTGTTGCTGTACTCGAACCAGCCCGCGGCGCGGATATCCACGTCAAATACATAGATGTAGCCCATCAACGTGCCAGCGCCATTGCAGGCCTGGCTGATGGAGCCCACCTGGCAAATCGCCGTCTTTTGCCCCGCAAGCCGCGCCCCATCAAAGGTGGCGATGGCGTTATTGCCCAGCCCCACTTCCATCACCGAGACCCGCGTCGGCCCGCGGTGCTGGCACTGCCGGGTGCTGTCGACGCCTTCGGCGACGGACTCCTTGCACGCCTGGGATTGCACCTGGAACACCCGCACCTCGCTCAAGGCCGGTGCAGGCGCGCCCCACGCCGGTGCCGCCGCCAGCCACAGGCCAATGCAGGCGAACGGAGCTAGACTCCACACGATGGCTTTTTTCATGCTTTGGATGACCCCGGACTGAACGTCGACGGAGTATGCCTCAAGGCCACACTCAACAAAACCGAGGCCGGGCGCCACAGGCCGTCGACCTGCTGGTATGATGCGCCGCTTTTTCCGATCCTCTGTAGAAAACACGCGGCGCTTGGCGCAGTTTGTGCTTTGACTTTGAGGTCAACAAATCACGGCGCCAAGCGCGCCACAGGGAGCAGGCATGCTGGAAAAGCTGTTTCAACTCAAGGCACACAACACCAACGTGCGTACCGAGATTCTGGCCGGTATCACGACATTCCTGGCCATGGCCTACATCCTGTTCGTCAACCCGAGCATCCTCGGCGAGACCGGTATGGACAAGGGTGCGCTGTTTGTCGCCACCTGCCTGGCAGCGGCCATCGGCTCGACGATCATGGGCCTGATCGCCAACTACCCGATTGCCCTGGCACCGGGCATGGGCCTGAACGCCTTCTTTACCTACACCGTAGTGCTGCATCTGGGGCATACCTGGCAAGTGGCGCTCGGCGCGGTGTTTATCTCCGCCGTGCTGTTTTTCCTGCTGTCGATCTTCCGCATCCGCGAGTGGATCATCAATGCGATCCCCCTGCCCCTGCGTTCGGCAATTGCCGCTGGTATCGGCCTGTTCCTGGCGCTGATCGCCCTGCATAACGCCGGGATCGTGGTCAGCAACCCGGCGACCATGCTGGGCATGGGCGACCTGGCCAAACCTGCACCGATCCTGGCCACCCTGGGCTTTTTCCTGATCGTGGCCCTGGAAGCCCTGAAGGTGCGCGGCGCGGTGTTGATCGGCATCCTTGCGGTGACCGTCGCGGCCATCGCGCTCGGCGTGACCCCATTCGGCGGCGTAGTTTCGATGCCTCCGTCCCTGGCCCCGACCTTCCTGCAACTGGATATCGCCGGCGCCCTCGACGTAGGCTTGATCAGCGTGATCTTCGCCTTTCTGTTCGTTGATCTGTTCGACAACTCCGGCACCCTGATCGGCGTCGCCAAGCGCGCTGGCCTGATGGGCAAGGACGGGCACATGCCGAAAATGGGACGCGCCCTGATCGCCGACAGCACCGCGGCCATGGCCGGTTCGCTGCTGGGCACCTCGACCACCACCAGCTACATCGAGTCTGCTGCTGGCGTGAGCGCTGGTGGCCGCACTGGCCTGACCGCCATCGTGGTGGCGATCATGTTCCTGCTGGCGCTGTTCTTCTCGCCACTGGCGGCCAGCGTCCCGGCGTTTGCCACCGCTCCCGCGCTGCTGTTTGTCGCGGTGCTGATGACCTCGGGCCTGGCGGAAATCGACTGGGACGATATTACTGTTGCCGCACCGGTGGTGATCACCGCCCTGGCGATGCCCTTCACTTACTCCATCGCCAATGGCATCGCCTTCGGCTTCATCGCCTGGACCGGTATCAAGCTGCTTACGGGCCGCTACCGTGAACTCAACCCAGCGCTGGTGATCCTGTCGATCCTGTTCGTGATCAAGCTAGGCTGGTTCCCCGCATGACTTTTGACGCAGCAAGTTACGCCCTGCAACTGCAAGAAAAGGTCACGCGCTTGCGTGACCTGCTCGCGCCGTTCGACGCGCCCGAGCCGCAGGTGTTCGATTCGCCCCTGCAGAACTTCCGCCTGCGCGCCGAGTTCCGCCTGTGGCGCGAAGACGGCCAGCGCCACTACGCGATGTTTTCCCAGGACGACAAGCGCACGCCGATCCTGATCGAAGAATTCCCCATCGCCAGCTTGCGTATCAACCAGTTGATGCCGCAACTCAAGGCCGCCTGGCAAGCCAGCGCCGCCCTGAGCCACAAGCTGTTCCAGGTGGAGTTCCTCACCACCCTGGCCGGCGACGCGATGATCACTCTGTGCTATCACCGCCCGCTGGACGAGCATTGGCACACCGCTGCCAACAAGCTGGCGGCCGACCTGAACGTCAGCATCATCGGCCGCTCCAAGGGCAAGCGCGATGTGATTGGCCACGACTACGTGGTCGAGAAACTCGCTGTCGGCGGTCGCACCTTCAGCTATCGCCAGCCCGAAGGCGCCTTCACCCAGCCCAACGGTACGGTGAACCAGAAGATGCTCAACTGGGCCTATGACGCCCTGGGCGATCGCAGTGATGACCTGCTGGAGTTGTATTGCGGTAACGGCAACTTCACCCTGCCCCTGGCGACCCGCGTGCGCAAGGTGCTGGCCACCGAGATCAGCAAGACGTCGGTCAATGCTGCCTTGAGCAATCTCGATGAAAACGCGGTGGATAACGTGACCCTGGTACGCCTGTCCGCCGAAGAACTGACCGAAGCCCTGAACGAAGTGCGGCCGTTCCGACGCCTGCACGGTATCGACCTCAAGAGCTACGAGTTTGGCAGCGTCTTCGTCGACCCGCCCCGTGCCGGCATGGACCCGGACACCTGCGAGTTGACCCGGCGCTTCGAGAACATCCTGTACATCTCCTGCAACCCGGAAACGTTGGCGGCGAACATTGCACAACTGCACGACACCCACCGCATCACCCGCTGCGCGATGTTCGACCAGTTCCCGTGGACCCACCATATGGAATCGGGCGTGCTGCTGACCCGGCGCTAACCCTTTAGGCCATAGCAGATCCAAAAATGTGGGAGCGGGCTTGCCCGCGATGGGGGTGTATCAGTCAAAAATTATCTGGCTGACCCACCGCTATCGCGGGCAAGCCCGCTCCCACACAAGCCCATACGCATTCCCAGGTTTATTCTTCCTTACGCGGCCGACCGCCCTTCTTGCCATTGGCGCGGGCGGCCTCGGACTTGGCGGCACTGGTTTTACGGCCGTTACGCGATGCCACCATGCTCGCAGCCAGGTCCATCAACGGCTGGCTGGTGGCGATCAGGCCTGTGATCGATACATGCAGGTCACGGGCTTCACAGCACAGCGCCTTGCCACCAAACCCGACCTCCAGTGCCCGAAAGTCTTCTACAGAAAAACCTTCGAACTCCGTAAGACCGGCCACTGGCAACATGATGCGGCTACCGTCGCTGAAGCCAATGCAAATGCAGTCGTCTGCGTAACTCACCGAACTGGCGTTGGCGTACACCCGCTTGAGCTTGCGCCCACGGGCTACAGCCTTATCGATGTCGGCCTCAGTGATCGGGACATCGGGCCGTATTTTGGCTTTTACACTTTTCATAACTCAATCTCCACGGATCCTGGCGCCCTCACCAGATTCAAAATGGTTCGCCGCCCCGCAACATCGTGCCGGGCACTGGCAATCACGTAGACCCCCGGCCGGATGACCAGCCCCGGCACAACCTCATCGGCCTCCCAATCCCAGGAGTGGTTGTCCAGGCAGACCGTTTGCAGCTTCTCCCACCAGATCCTTCGTGCCCGCGCCAGATAATGCTGCTGCATCAACGTCTGACGAATGCCCTCCAGAACGCTACTGGAGGGGCACCGCCGCTCAGGATCCACATCCCACAACACCACGTTCCCATCCAGAAAGCTGAAACGAAAACGCGCATCCCAGTCCTTGCCCATGACATGTACGTGGGGCGGGCAATGCTCATCCCTGAGCAACACTGCAATCACATGTCCCTTGTAAGCGCCTACTCTCATCGTAACCCATCCGTTAGGTTATTTATTACCCGCCGGCGCCCGATCGGGCACCAACCGACAGCCGGCTCCTTCCAAATGCCAGGGCTGCCTCACAGACTAGTAACGATTGGCACGGCTTCAAATGCCGGGTTGTAACCGCGAATGCCCAGGACTTGCGGGGGCTCAAAACCGGTATTCAAGCATCCCGCTCAGCGTGCGGCCGCGCGCCAGGCTGAGGTTGTTGGCATCGCCCATGGCCACGAAATAGGCTTCGTCGGTGGCGTTTTCCAAGGCCAGGCCAAGGTTCAGGTGGTCGGTCATCCAGTAACTGGCGTACAGGTCGTAGAGGGTGTATTGCGGCCACAGCGCCTGGTCGATGAAGTCGTAGCCCTGCTGGTTGAGGTTGGCACCGTTACCCGAGCTGTAGCGCACCCGCACCCCGGTATCCAGGCGTTTTTCCAGAAACCGCGCGCCCAGCGTCAGCGAGCCGCGATCCGCTGGCATATAGGTAGCGTTGCCCATGATCCGGCCGCAGCTCTCTTTGTTGTTGGCAACCTCATCATCCAGCACCTCATAAGTGGTGACGGGCCTGATCCCCGGACGGCCGTCGGGACGAATGTAGGATTCGATACGCGTAGTCCTCGGCCCGCTGGTCTTGGCTCCGCCCATGTAATAGTTTTTCGAGCAGAAGTCGTTACTGCCGATCATATGGGTGTAGCTGAGGTTGGCGTAGGCCCGGCCCATGTCGTAGTTGAGCTGGTATTCCATGCCGCGAAAGCGCGTCGGTGCAGTGTTGTTGACGTAGGCCATGGTCCCCAGGAAACCGCCAACGCTGGTTTCCGGCAAGCTGACGCTGTGGTTGAGGAACGAGAAGTTTTCGATCTTGGTATCGAAGTAGGCGACCTTGATGCCCAGGCGGTCGTCGTTGAAAAACAGCCCTTCCTTGAACACGTTGACCCCCATTTCCCAATCCCGCGACTCTTCAGCCTTCAGATAAGGGTTGGGAAACACCCGCTCTGACGAGCTGCCGCCATGGGGCCGACCGGTCATGAAGGTCTCCGTGACTGCCGGCGGGCGCCAGCCCTTGCCCCAGCGCGCATAGAGTTGCATCCACTCCAGCCCAGGCTTGATACCGATGCCAAAGGTGGGCGAGAAGTGCCCCTCTTCATTGTCGATATCAAACACCTCGGCCACCCGCTTGGCGCCCACCAGGCTGTTGTAGAAACGGTCACGTTTGTAGAGGGTCATTCCGGTCTGGCCTTCAAGCCGGTAGCGGTCGTACCGCAGGCCGGCATCCAGGGTCAGCCAGTTGTCGTATTCGTATTGCAGGTTATTGAACAGGCTGGCGATGGTGCGTTTGCCACCAGGGGTGGCGCCTTCGACGTACGGCAGCAAGCCCTGGAGGTTGACCGCCTCGACCTTGTTGCTGCGCGGTTTGAATTCGTCCTGGTACATCTCCAGGCCGTAGTTCCAGCTGACTCGCCCCAACGTATTGAAATCGAAGCGTGAGGTGTTGTCGGCCTGCAAGCCCCAGGTGTCGGTCTGGAAGTGATCGGTGTAGCCGCCGACCTCGTTGCCCGTGCCCGGCGTCGCCAGGTTCGGCGCATTGGTCCGCTCCAATTGCGTCGTGACGTAGTACGCCTTGGCCTTGAAGTCGATCAGTGGGTTGTCCGGGGTGTAGCTGTAGTCCAGCGCGACGTTCTTGGCGTTGAGGTTGTTCTTGCTCACACGCTGGTAGTAAACGCTTTGCGCATCGTCGGCGGTATAGGCCCACGCGTCGTTACTGTCGCTGTCGCTTTGCAGGTAGCTCAGTTGCACACGCTGATCGTTGGGCAGGTTCAGGCCCAGCTTGACGATCTGCGAGCGGGTCACGCTGCCCATGTCGCCGACTTCGCTGTTCAACCAATCGTCAAACGCTTCGGGTTGGTATTTGCGCGCGCGCAGGTTGGTGCCCAGTTTCTGATCGTTGTGGGTACCGGCGCGGTAATCGCCAAAGTGTCGCTCGCTATAACCCAGCAGCACATCGCCACGCTCATCGCCAAAGGCAAACACGCCGCTGCCGTTGAAGTGGGTGCCGTTACCCAGTTTACCGATGCCGTTACCCGCGCGCAGACGCCCGCCGTACTCCTTGCCATCGGCCAAAAACTCACTGGCGTCCAGGGTCTTGAAAGATGCGATCCCGCCGAGCACCGCCGCACCGCCCATGCCCGACTGGCTGCCTTTGTCGATCTCGATGCTGGAGACAAACTCCGGGTCGATCACCATCGTGCCGTTGCGTTGCTGGTGGCCGTTGACGTTGAAGTTCTGGCGCATGCCATCGATGTTCATATTGACCCGGCCGTAGTCCTGCACCCCACGGATATTCACCGACAGGCCAGGGTCACGCTGATTGACGGCGGTGTAGACGCCGGCGGTTTCTTCAAGCATGTCGGCGGCGTGCCGGGGTGGGCGCTTGTCGATCTGCTCACGGGTGATCACCGCTACCGAGCGCGGCGTTTCATACACCCAGTCACTGGGCTTGCCGTTGGTATTGGCATGGATGGTGGTGGTACCGACAGTCAACGCGCCGTCCTGTTCGACACTCACGCGATTGAGGGTGACCTGGCGTGCGCCGGTAAAGCGATACTCCACCGGCGCGCTGCCCAACAAGCGTCCCAGGCCTTCCTGGACACTGTACTGGCCCTTGAGCGCGGTGCTGCTGAGGCCTTGCAGGCGCGGGCTGTCGAACAGCACCTGCAAGCCGGCCTGGTCGGCAAAGGCCAGGACTGCGCCGCCCAGGGGTTGGGCGGGAATATCGAACATCAGCGTCGCAGGCTGCGATGCGCCGGCCACGGGAGCAGCGGCGTAGGCCTGCCCTGCAGTGGCAAACAGAGCCAAGTGAATGGCCAGGGCCAACCGGCTGCCGGTGGTGCGCCCTTTGGTGATTGCAGACATTGTGGTGATCCCTTCGCTGAGCGTTTTTGTTTATGCGAATACTTCTCGATTAGCAAGACGCGTCAGGGATAGAGACTCAGTAAGTGTTTCTGAAAATTGTTTGAAGATCAGCCAGGAATGCGGGCTTGTGTAGGAGCTGGCTTGCCGGCGATGCAGGCAACTCGGTCTACCAGGTAGACCGAGGTGATGCTATCGCAGGCAAGCCAGCGCCCACACACAAGCGCCCGTTCACAGGGAGGTTTGCGGTATGTCAGTAGATCAGGCTGACGCCCGCCAGATCAAAGCGTCGCACCTGCAACTCTTCGGTCAAGGTGCCCAGCGCCTGGTCCAGCATGTCGAGGCGGAACACCGCGCTGACTTCACGATTGGCCAGGTCGGCATTGCTCAATACCACCCGGCCGGGGCGGTAGCGATTGAGTTCTTCAACCACCTTGGCCAGCGGCTGGCGATCGAACACCAGCACCCCACGCCGCCAACTGGTGGCCCGCGCCAGGTCAAAATCTGGCAGGCCGCTCACACCATCCTGCGCCCTGTAGCGGGCGGCCTGCCCTTCGTGGAGGACCGTGGTTTGCGCCCGGTCTTGTTGGGTCAGCGCCACGCTGTGTTGCAGCACGCCCACCCACGCCTGGTCGTCGGCCTCGCGACCGACCACAAAGCGCGTGCCCAGCGCCCGGGTTTGGCCGCCGGCACTCTGCACCACGAATGGCCGGGTTTCCTGCCCGGCCATGGGCGCCACGTCAAAAATCGCCGAGCCGGCCAACAGGCTGATCCGCCGCTGCTCGCCGTCGAAGTCCAGGCGGATGGCGCTGGAGGAGTCCAGCTCCACAGTGCTGCCGTCAATCAGGCGGACCATGCGCACTTCGCCCTTGGCGGTCAGGTAGTCGGCCTGCATCTGCAGCAAGGCTTGCGGCCCCTGCAACCAGCCAACACTGGCGACCACCAGCAACAGCGCGACACTCGCAGCCACGCGCCAGGGTCGCCGACGCTGGGCGCGACGCGGTGCCACGCCAGCAGGTGGTGGACGCTGGCGATGCACCGGCGCATCCAGTTGCAGTTCACCCAGGGCCGCCCAGGTCTGCTGGGCAAACTCCAGTTCTGCGGCGTGGCGACTGTCGCTGTCGATCCAGCGTTGCAGTGCGGCATGTTCCTGCACATCCAGCCCCCCCGCATGCAGGCGCACCGCCCAATCGGCGGCGACCTCGGTAATGCTGGGCTGTTGCGACTCCTGGCTATTCACGTGTGAGTCTCGAATTCTCGTTGTATGAAACAGTGACGTTTGAGCAGCATTTTTTCAGTAATTCATTCGTCGGATGGCGTCACATCGCCCTCCCGCAAACGCTGTATGACATGCGCCAGCGCCTTGGCCAGATGCTTTTGCACTGAACTGTCGGAAATTTCAAGATGCCGCGCGACCTGGGCATGGGTCATGCCTTCGACGCGGTTCAGGCGGAAAATCTGCTGGGTGCGCTCCGGCAGTTCCGCCAACGCCTGCTTCAATGCCTGTCGTTGTTGCTGCGCCATTGCCTGAGCCTCCAACCCGGCCACTTCATCTTCAATCTCGGCCAACGCCTCATGGGGCACGGAGTCGGTCTTGCGCCGTGCTTCCTGGCGGATATGGTCGATCAGCAGATTGCTCGCCGTGCGGTAGAGATAGCCCTGGGAGTTGTCGATCCGCTCGCTGGACGGCTTTTGTGCCAGGCGCAAGAAGCTCTCCTGCACCAGGTCCGCAGCCAACTGAGGGTCCCGCACCTTGCGCAGCAGATACCGACGCAGGGTATCGGCATGCTTGAGAAACAGGCCCTTGAGATCCACGTCCGACAAACCGACTCCCTGGGGGTGTAAAGGAAACAGGCGCGCATCTTAAGCGTTGTCGAGAATGATTTTCAATTGATATCAACTCTTGAGCGGTCTCGCCAGCTTTTATTCAGCGTTCGATAATCGAACGGTTATCCACAGTGCGGCGTTTGGCCAATTGACCAAATTAACCATTCAGTACATTTTGTCCCCATCAATAAAAACAACAGTGGAGACATTTCCATGGCACCTATCGTGCTGGTCCTCAACGGCCCTAACCTGAACCTGCTTGGCACCCGCGAACCGGCCACCTATGGCCACGAGACCCTGGCCGACGTCGCCGCGCTGTGTGGCCGCAGCGCCGAACAATTGGGGTTGAAACTGGAGTTTCGCCAGACCAACCACGAAGGCGAACTGCTGGACTGGATCCACGGGGCCCGCGCCCGTTGTGCCGGAATCGTGATCAACCCGGCGGCTTGGACCCACACCTCAGTGGCCATCCGCGATGCCTTGGTGGCCAGTGAACTACCGGTGATCGAAGTGCATCTTTCCAACGTGCACGCCCGTGAACCCTTCCGCCATCACTCCTTTGTTTCCCCTATCGCCAAGGCCGTGCTCGCCGGGTTTGGCAGCCACGGCTATCACTTGGCACTTGAGCATTTCAGCCGGGTGCTCAAATGAAGCCACGCATCCTCGCCGGCCTGATCGGTGCCGGCATCCAGGCCTCCCGCACACCGGCCCTGCATGAGCAGGAAGGCGATGCTCAAGGCTTGCGCTACCTGTATCGCCTGATCGACCTCGATCAGTTGCACATGGACAGCAGCGCCTTGCCCGACTTGCTCACGGCCGCCGAACAGATGAACTTCACCGGGTTGAACATCACCTACCCATGCAAGCAAGTGATCCTGGCGCTGCTCGATGAACTGTCGCCCGAAGCGCGGGGCATCGGTGCGGTCAACACCGTGATCTGGCGCGACGGCAAGCGCATCGGCCACAACACCGATTGCCTGGGTTTTGCCGAAGGATTTCGCCGTGGCCTGCATGAGGCTGCGCGCCAGCGCGTGGTGCAGATGGGGGCCGGTGGCGCGGGCGCAGCAGTGGCCCACGCACTGTTGGCCGAGGGTGTCGGGCAGTTGAGTATTTTCGATGTGGACCATGGCCGCGCGCAAAGCCTGGCGGATAACCTCAACCAGCATTTCGGCCCCGGCCGCGCGCAGGCCGGCAGTGATCTGGACAGCGCGATGGCGGCGGCTGACGGCCTGGTCAATACCACGCCCATGGGCATGGCCAAGCTGCCGGGCATGCCAGTGCCAGCGCGGTTGCTACGCGCTGCGCTGTGGGTCGCGGAAATCGTCTACTTCCCGCTGGAAACCGAACTGCTGCGCACGGCCCGGGCCTTGGGCTGTCGCACGCTGGATGGGGGCAATATGGCCGTGTTCCAGGCGGTGAAGGCGTTTGAGTTGTTCAGTGGCAAGAAAGCAGATGCACAAAGGATGCTCGATCATTTCCAGAGCATGAATACTTCACTGTAGAAACCGGTTCCTAATGTGGGAGCAGGCTTGCCTGCTCCCACACAAGCCCGCACCACATTGAATTCGGCGGTGGATCAGGCCTGCAGGTAACGCAGCACCGACTCGCAGATCATCGCGCGATGCCGTTGCTTGATCGCGTCATCCGACAATTCGATCTGAAAGATCTCACTGAAAGTATGCCGGTTGGACACCCGGTAAAAGCTGAACGAATTGATCAGTAAATGCACATCCAGCGGCTCCAGCCCTGCGCGAAATACTCCCAGTTCCGCACCCCGGCGCAAGGTCGCGCCCAGCGCTTCAAGGATATTGCTGTTCATCGCCTTGATCGCATCCGACTGTTTCACATACTCGGCGTTGTGAATGTTCTCGATGCTGACGATCCGCACAAAATCCACATTCTGGTCATGGTGGTCGAAGGTGAACTCCACCAGGCGCCGAATCGCTTCCCGCGGCTCCAGCGCGGTGAGGTTCATCCGGGTCTCGGTGTTGCGGATATCACCGTAGAGTTTTTCCAGGACCTCGACGTACAACTGCTCCTTACTGCCGAAGTAGTAATAGATCATGCGTTTGGAGGTGTGGATGCGCTCGGCGATAGCGTCCACCCGCGCTCCGGAAAGCCCCTGCTGCACGAACTCTGCAATGGCCTCTTGCAAAATGTTCTCGCGGGTCTTTTCCGGGTTGTTCTTGCGACTCTTGCGCGGCGCCACGGGGGCGACGGGCAGTTCGGACGTCGGGGTCATGGTGCGCTCACGGCCATTTATGCAGGCCGTGATTATGGGCCGCCAGGTCTCACGAAGGAAGCGCCAACACCCTACAACTTGGCTTGGCGCAACGCCCCACTGCGCGACTTGGCCATCGCCGCCAGGCGTACCGCCACGTTGGCGGCGCCATAGCCGGCGTACCCGTTCTTGCGCTGGATAATCTCGAAGAAAAACCGTCCTTCAAAGGGCTCGGTGTACACATGAAACAGCTCACCGCCCTGGGCGTCACGGTCGTACAACACGTTGTAGTACGCCAGTTCGCTGAGGAACTGATCGTCGAAATCAAACCGCGCCGCCAGGTCATCGTAGTAGTTGAGCGGGATATCCAGCAGCGGCACGCCCGCCTCCTTGGCCCGGCTGACCTCGGCAAAAATATCCGCACAATCGAAGGCAATGTGATGCACCCCGGAGCCACGGTAGCTCGATAGCGCGTGGGAAATCGCCGTATTGCGGTTCTCGGAAATATTCAGCGGCAGGCGGATCGAACTGCAGCGGCTGCGCAGCGCCCGGCTCTTGACCAGGCCGTAGGGGTCCGGCAGCACCACCTCGTCGTCGGCCTCGAAATCCAACAGGCTCTTGTAGAACAGCACCCAACTGTCGAGACTGTCGGCCGGCAGGGCCATGGCCATATGGTCGATGCGCAGCAAGCCGCCGCCGCTGGTGTTGGCGGCCTGCAGGTTGAAATCGGTGTCGTAGATCCCGCCCGCGTGCTGGTCCACCAGGTAGATCAGGCTGCCATCCGGCGCGCGGACCGCCGCCAGCTCCAGTTCATTGGGCCCGACCAGGCCGCGATAAGGTTGGCCCTTGTAGGCCACCGCCCGTTCCAGGGCCTTGGCGCTGTCCTTGACGCGCATCGCCGTGGCGCACAACGACGGGCCATGGGCCTCGAAAAAGTTATGGGCAAAGGAGTAAGGCTCGCAGTTGAGGATCAGGTTGATATCGCCCTGGCGCAGCAGGCTGACGCTCTTGGAGCGGTGCTGCCCAGCCTTGACGAAGCCCAGGCGTTGCAGCCACTGGGTCAACCGGGCGCCAAGGTTTTCATCCACCGCGAATTCCAGGAACTCGATACCGTCGTACTCGCTGGCGGCTGGGGTCTCAAACAGGATATCCACCGGCGTGGCCTGTTGTTCCAGGCGTTGACGGGTCTTCTCTTCCAGGTACAGCAACGACCGCAAACCATCCGCCGCGTTGGCCCGGGTGGGCGCGGCGCGAAAGCCATCGTTGAAAATCTCCAGGGACAGCGGCCCGGTGTAGCCACTCTGGATGATCGGCGCGAGAAAACCCGGCAGGTCGAACTCGCCCTGGCCGGGGAAGCAGCGAAAGTGCCGGCTCCACTCCAGCACGTCCATGGCCAGGATCGGCGCGTCGGCCATTTGCACAAAGAAGATCTTGTCGCCAGGGATCTGGGCGATCGCCGTCGGATCGCCCTTGAGCGACAAGGTATGAAAACTGTCCAGCAACACCCCGAGGCTGGGGTGATCGATCTCGCGCACCAGTTGCCAGACCTGTTGCCAGGTGTTGACGTGCCGCCCCCAGGCCAAGGCTTCATAGCCAATGCGCAAGCCACGGCGGCCGGCGTGTTCGGCCAGCAGGCCGAGGTCATCACGCAGGATCGAATGCTCACCCGTCGAGTCTGCCGAGGCATTGCTGCACACCAGCACCAGGTCAGTGCCCAGCTCCTGCATCAGGTCGAACTTGCGCTCGGCGCGCTCCAGGTTGCGCGCCAGGCGATCGCGGCGGCATCCTTCAAAGTCACGAAACGGCTGGAACAACGTGATGGCAATGCCCAGGTCGGCACACATCTGCCGCACCTCACGGGGGCTGCCGTCGTAATACAGCAAGTCGTTCTCGAAGATTTCCACCCCATCAAACCCGGCCGCAGCAATGGCTTCGAGCTTTTCCGGCAGGGTGCCGCTCAGGGAAACAGTGGCGATGGAACGTTGCATGGGGTGACTCCCGGCAATGAAGGCTGGTCTTATTTGCGGCAAATTATTGGCCGCGCGCGATAAAGCAGCAATTTAAAATGTACCAACCGGTTAGTTTTATGGGCGATTATCGAACACAATGGCGATTGGTGAATTGACGATTTTTTAGCCGCTGCGCACCATCGATTGCGCATCCAGGGCCGTTTTTTGTTGGCGCGCACCTGTGATCACGACCCAGAACACACCATAAAAATTTCAAAAACGGGTACCTCTCATGCCTTCGCAAAATTCCGCCGTGGCCCCGCGCCCCGGCAACCCGCAAGCGGCCATTGGCGACAAGATTCGCGGCGCCCTCGCCGTCGGCAAAACCCGCTGGGGCATGCTGGCCCTGGTGTTTTTCGCCACCACCCTGAACTACATCGACCGTGCCGCCCTGGGCGTGATGCAGCCGATCCTGGCCAAGGAGATGAGCTGGACGGCGATGGACTACGCCAACATCAACTTCTGGTTCCAGGTCGGCTACGCCATTGGTTTTGTCTTGCAAGGCCGGTTGATCGACCGGGTCGGCGTCAAGCGCGTGTTCTTCTGTGCGGTGCTGCTGTGGAGCATCGCCACCGGCGCCCACGGCCTGGCGACCTCGGCGGTGGGCTTTATGGTTTGCCGCTTTATCCTCGGCCTGACCGAAGCGGCCAACTACCCCGCCTGCGTCAAGACCACCCGCCTGTGGTTCCCCGCCGGTGAGCGCGCAGTGGCCACCGGCATCTTCAACGCCGGCACCAACGTCGGCGCCATGATGACCCCGATGCTGTTGCCGCTGGTGCTGCATGTGTGGGGTTGGCAGGCTGCCTTCCTGTGCATGGCTGCGCTGGGTGGGATCTGGCTGGTGTTCTGGGGCCTGAAGTACTACAACCCCGAAGACCATCCGAGCGTGAAGCAATCGGAACTGGACTACGTGCAACAGGAAGTCGAGCCGGAACAACCGCGCGTGCCCTTCAGCCGTATCCTGCGCATGCGCGGCACATGGGCCTTCGCCATTGCCTACGCCCTGACCGCACCAGTGTTCTGGTTCTACCTGTACTGGCTGCCGCCGTTTCTCAACCAGCAATACAACCTGGGGATCAACGTGACCCAGATGGGCATCCCGCTGATCATCATCTACCTGACGGCGGACTTCGGCAGCGTGGGCGGCGGCATCCTGTCCTCGTTCCTCATCGGTCGCGGCATGCAACCGATCAAGGCGCGCTTGCTGTCGATGCTGCTGTTTGCCTGCTGCATCGTCGGCGTGATCATGGCTGCAGGCTCCAGCCAGCTATGGGTCGCGGTGTTTGCCATCTCCCTGGCCATCGGCGCACACCAGGCCTGGACCGCCAATATCTGGAGCCTGGTGATGGACTACACGCCCAAGCACATGATGAGCACGGTGTTCGGTTTTGGCGGGATGTGCGCGGCCATCGGCGGGATGTTCATGACGCAGATCGTCGGCCATATCCTGACCGTGACCAACAACAACTACACCGTGCTGTTCACCCTGATCCCGGCGATGTACTTCCTCGCCCTGACCTGGATGTACTTCATGGCGCCGCGCAAGATTCCGACGGTCGAGGTCTGATTCACCGCCGCCGCTGCTGCCAGGCAGCGGCCAACCCGCTCAGGCAGATCACCCCGATCCCGACCACCGTGGTCAGGTCCGGGGTGTGGTTGAACACCAGCCAGCCCAACAACCCCGCAAACACGATCTGGCAATAGCCGAACGGCGCCAGCAAGGCCGGCGCAGCGAAGCGGAAGGCCTGGGTCAGCATCAAGTGCGCGGTCATCCCGCAACTGCCCAGCGCCAGCATCAACAGGCCATGACCCAGGGTTGGCACCTCCCAGAAGAACGGCACCAGCGCGCTCATCACCAGGGTGTTGCACAGGCCGGCGAAGAAGTTGCTGGTGGTCGGGCTGTCGTACTGGCTGAGGATGCGGGTCAGCAGTTGGTAGAAGCAGAAGAACAACGCCGAGACCAAGGGCAACAACACTGCCGGGGTGAACAACTCACCGCCGGGATGCACGATGATGATCACCCCGACAAACCCGCAGATCACCGCCAGCCATTGGCCCCGCGTCACATGCTCGCCCAGCAGCGGCACCGACAGGGCCGTCACCAGGATCGGCGCGAGAAAGTTCACCGCCGTGGCTTCCGCCAGCGGGATGTAATGCAAGGCTGCGGTAAAAAACAGGCTGGTACCCAGCAGGCACAGGGCCCTGGCGACCTGCAACAACGGGCGTTTGCTGCGCAGCACGCGCAAGCCCGATTGCGGCAGGAAAATCCCCGCCATCAGCAGCGTATGCACCATGTAGCGGGCCCACACCACCATCACGATGGGATAGAACCCGGCCAGGTACTTGGACAAGGCGTCATGGCTGGAAAACAGGAGCGTCGCCAGTACAATCAGCGCGATGCCCTTGAAGGGATGGTTGACGCCGGAAAGAGGGGTGCTGAGGGTCATTGAATTCTCGTGCGTGACAGGCTGAAATGACCGCCGCAAGCAGTGGCACTCAACGCGCTAATCTAGAGCGGGTGGTGCATCGGTCTCAAGAGCATAACCAAACAGCGGGCGATCAGCGCACTAAATTGCCCAAACCCAGTCCAACGCTGCACGCCAGCCTGCCATTGCACGCTTTTTAACCAAGGCCCACTCCATGAAAAAATCCCTGTTGCTCCTTTCGACCCTCGCCCTGCTCAGCGCCTGCGATAAAGCCCCCGAGGCGCCGAAGCCGGCGCCGCCCTCGGTGCAAGCGACCCTGGTTCCGGAAACCCCGCCCACCGACAAATGGGTCGGCAAATGGATCGGCGTCGAAGGCCTGCACCTGACGGTCAGCAAAGACGACAGCATTGGCCGCGGGCACTACCTACTGACCATGCAATACGGCCTTGATGCAGATGCCTCCGGCACCTTCAAGGGCGAGGCCGGCGAAGACGGCATCATCTTCAACCGCCCCGACGGCCCGCAAGTGCTGCGCGCCGGCGACGGTGCGGCGACCGGTTTGAAATGGCTGGCTGATAAAAAAGATTGCCTGGTGGTCAATACGGGCGAAGGGTATTGCCGCGAATAACGGCCATACTCAATCATCACAACCCCGATTACTGTAGGAGCGAGCTTGCTCGCGAAAGTCGTTAACGCTAACGCCGCATGCCTGGTTTAACGCGGCGCCTTTGCGTTTTTCGCGAGCAAGCTCGCTCCTACATAACGATCATCAAGAGGATTGCCACATGCTATGGAAAAAGGGTCGGCGCAGCGACAACGTGGTCGACGCGCGTAGTGACGGCGGCGGTGGCGGCGGCATGCGCTTTGGCGGCGGCAAGGGCCTGAGCCTGACCGCTATCGTGCTGATCGTCGGCATCGGCCTGCTGACCGGCCAGGACCCGATGCAGATCCTCGGGCAACTGAGCGGCCAGATGACCGAGCAAGCCCCCTCGGTCAGCCCGCAAACACGCCAGGCACCACCGGCCAACGATGAACAGGCGGACTTCGTGCGTGCCGTGCTGGGCGATACCGAAGACACCTGGGGCCAGGTGTTCCAGGAAAACGGCCTGGCCTACAAGAATCCCAAGCTGATCCTGTTCCGTGGCCGAGTGAATTCCGCCTGCGGCGGCGCCACCTCCGCCAGCGGCCCGTTCTATTGCCCGGCCGACCAGCAGGTCTACCTGGACCTGGACTTCTTCCGGGAAATGTCCCAACGCTTCCAGGCGGCCGGCGATTTTGCCCAGGCTTATGTGATCGCCCACGAAGTGGGTCACCACGTGCAAACCCTGCTGGGGATTTCGTCGAAAATCCAGGTCGCGCGCCAGCAAGGCCGGCAGATGCAAGGCGATGGTGGCCTGCTGGTCCGCCAGGAACTGCAAGCCGACTGCTTTGCCGGGGTCTGGGCCAACCGTGCGCAAAAACGCCTGAACTGGCTGGAGCCGGGTGATATCGAAGAGGCGCTGAACGCTGCCAACGCCATCGGCGATGACCGCTTGCAGCAGCAGGGCCAAGGCCGCGTAGTACCGGACTCGTTCACCCATGGCACTTCGCAACAGCGCGTGCGCTGGTTCAAGACCGGGTTTGCCCAGGGCCAGATCAGCCAATGCGACACGTTTTCGGCCAAGAGTCTGTAAATGAATAAACGCTGCGGATGGCTGCTGGGCCTGCTGATCACCTGCTCGACCGCCACCCTGGCCGCCGGGCAGGCGGTCAAGGTGATCAGCCCCGATCGATTCACCCTGCAAGCCGGCGACCTGAGCCTGGGCCTTAGCCAGGACTGGCGCCAGCCGCTGCCACAGGTCACCCGCGCATTGATTATCGTGCATGGCCGGCTGCGCAACGCCCAGACCTACCTCAAAAGCGCCAAAGACGCCGCCGCCCACGCCGGACAAAGTGCCAATACCCTGGTGATCGCGCCGCAGTTCCTCAACGACGCCGATGTCCAGCGCCATCACTTGGGCGACAGCGTACTGCGCTGGCACGGTAATGCCTGGATGGCGGGCGAGTCGTCAATCGGCCATGGCCAGATCAGTTCCTACGGTGCCCTGGACCAAATCATCAAGCATCTGGGCAACCGCAAACTATTCCCGGCCCTCAAAGAAATAGTGATCGCCGGGCATTCCGGGGGTGGCCAGGTGGTGCAACGCTTTGCCCTGACCGGCCATGACCACCCGGCCCTGCAAGCGGCGGGGATCAGCCTGCGCTATGTGATCGCCAACCCGTCGTCCTATGCCTACTTCAGCCCGCAACGCCCGGTGCAATTCGCGTCGGCCAGTTGCTCAGGATTCAACGACTGGAAGTACGGCATGCAAAAGCTGCCGGCCTACGCCAACGGCCAAAGCCCCGAGCAACTGGAAAAAGCCTACGCCGCGCGCGAAATCACCTACCTGCTCGGCCAGCAGGACACAGACCCCAACCATCCGGCCCTGGACAAAAGCTGCGCAGCCGAGACCCAGGGCGCCTACCGGCTGATTCGCGGGCACAACTATTTCAACTACCTCAAGCAACGCCATCCGCAGTTGAGCCAGCGGTTGGTTGAAGTGCCAGGGGTGGGGCATGACGGCGACAAGATGTTCACCTCGCCGCAGGGGCAGGCGGTCCTGTTCCACTAATCCGTCAGACAAAACCCAATCAAAAATGTGGGAGCGGGCTTGCTCGCGAAAGCAGCCTGTCAGTTGATGCATGTGCCGACTGACACACCGCTTTCGCGAGCAAGCCCGCTCCCACATTTGATTTTTGATGCTTGCTTTAGATCATCTGGCGTAATGCCGCGCAGTCTTTGGCGTGCCAATCGGCCAATTCCGGCCATGGGTTTTCCGGCACGTTCACCAACACCGTCCGCGTCCCCGCCGCCCGCCCGCAATCGAGGTCGAAGCGATAGTCACCCACCATCACCATCTCGCCGGGGGCCACGTCCCAGGCCTGCGCCAGTTTCAGCAGGCCACCGGGGTCCGGCTTGGGCGGGGCGTCGTCGCGGCCCAACACATCTTCCACGGCAAAACAGTCCGCCAGGCCGATGGCCTGCAAGGTAATGTGAGCCAGCTCTTGGGCATTGCGCGTCAGGATCCCCAGGCGATAGCCTCGGGCCGCCAAGTCCCGCACCAATTCCACCGCGCCCGCAGCTGCCACCGAGCCCAGCGCCAGCTCGCGTTCATGCTCCAGCAACCAGGCATGCTTGGCCGCCGCTTCAGCCGCCGGCAACGCCGCCAAATGGGTGAGGATGTCGTCGGCAGGCGGAATGTCCAGGGCCACGCGGATCGCCGCGAAGTCATGCACAGCCACAGTCAGGGTGCCGTCCATATCAAACACCCAGTGTTTAACCTGCGCCAGGCTCATGCCCAATCCTTGCGATGCCGGATCAAGCCTTCCTGAGTCACCGAGGCCACCAGTTGACCGGCGCGGTTATACACGCTGCCACGGGAGAAGCCACGGGAATTGCCGGCCCATGGGCTGTCCATGGCGTACAGCAACCAGTCGTCGGCGCGCAGATCGGCGTGGAACCACAACGCGTGGTCGAGGCTGGCCACTTGCATATCCTTCTGCCACACCGTCTTGCCATGGGGCAGCAACGAGGTGGTCAGCAGGCCGAAGTCCGAGGCATAGGCCAGCAGGTATTTATGCAGCGCCGGTAAGTCGGCCAGGGCGCCATCGGCGCGAAACCACACGTATTTGACCGGATCGGTGGGCTGCGGGTTGAACGGGTCTTTTTCGGTCACCGGCCGCACTTCGATCGGCTTGGGGCACAGCAGTTTTTCGCGCATGGCTTCGGGAATCAGGTGCGCCCGCTGCTGGGTCAATTCCAACTCCGACGGCAAGTTCTCCGGCCCCACCACCACCGGCATGGTGGTCTGATGCTCGAAGCCTTCCTCGTCGTACTGGAACGAGGCGCTGCAGGTGAAGATCGGGTTGCCCTTCTGGATCGCCGTGACCCGGCGCGTGCTGAAGCTGCCGCCATCGCGTACCCGGTCCACTTGATAGACCACCGGCAGGCCGGCATCCCCAGGACGCAGGAAATAGCCGTGCAACGAATGCACATGCCGCGCTTCTTCGACGGTCTGGCTGGCCGCCGACAGCGACTGGCCCAATACCTGGCCGCCGAACAGTTGGCGAAAGCCCAAGTCCTGGCTGCGGCCGCGAAAGAGGTTTTCTTCAATCGGTTCCAGGGTCAGCAAGTCGACCAGATCTTCCAACACTTGGCTCATACACTCTCCTCAGAGCAAAACGGTTTCTACCTTCTATTTTCTACTGTAGGTGCGAGCTTGCTCGCGAAAAAACCAGGGACGACGCCGGGTATCAGGCCCTGCGCGTTATCGTTGACGTTTTTCGCGAGCAAGCTCGCTCCTACAAGTATTACCGCCTGCTTATCCGTGCAGCGTGTCCAACCATTGGGCGCGGGTGATGCGATACAACACATGATGGCGCAGGGGATCGTCCGCCGCGAGCCTGGGGTGCTGAAAATCTGCGGCCGGATCGTAATGCATGCCGATGGCCTGCATGACTTTCTGCGACGGCAAGTTGGCCTCGGTGGTGAAGGCCACGATCTCGTCCAGCTGCAAACGGTCAAAACCACAGCGCAATGCGGTCCAGGCCGCCTCACTGGCAAACCCCAGGCCCCAGTGCTCGCGGGCCAGGCGCCAGCCTATTTCCACCGCCGGAGTGAAGTCGGCGTCAAAGCCGACATTCAGCAACCCTGTCAGTCCGATAAACTCGCCGCTGTCCTTGCGTTCCAGGGCCCACAGGCCAAAGCCGTACTCGGCAAAATGCCCACGTATTCGCCCGATCAATGCCGCGCTTTCCAGGCGATCCAAGGGGGCCGGGAAATAGCGCATCACCTGCGGATCGGCGCACATCCGGGCAAACGCCGGCAGATCGCTGTCGCGCCACTGGCGCAGCACCAGGCGCGCGCTTTCCAACTCAAGTATCGGCTCCATCGTTCCCCTCCCTTGCCATGTGCGTGAGTGTACAGCGCTGTTAAGATCCGTCGTTGGTTCCTGTCAGAAATTGCCATGCCTTTGCCACTGATCTACCACGACGACTACAGCCCCGAGTTCCCGGCGGATCATCGCTTCCCCATGGACAAGTTCCGGCTGCTGCGCGATCACCTGGTCGACAGCGGCCTGACCCAGGACAGCCAACTGCTGCGCCCACAATTATGCCCGGCCGAGGTCCTCGCCCTGGCCCATGACCCTGGCTATATCGAACGCTATATGAGCGGTGAGTTGTCCCGCGAAGACCAACGGCGCCTGGGCCTGCCCTGGAGCGAAGCCCTGGCCCGGCGCACCGTGCGCGCAGTCGGCGGCTCGTTGCTGGCGGCCGAACAGGCCCTGGAACACGGCCTGGCCTGCCACCTGGCGGGCGGCACCCACCATGCCCACTACGACTACCCGGCGGGCTTTTGCATCTTCAATGACCTGGCGGTGATCAGCCACTACCTGCTGGCCAGCGGGCGGGTCAACCGCGTGCTGATCTTCGACTGCGACGTGCATCAAGGCGATGGCACCGCGCGCATCCTCCACGACACGCCGGATGCTATTACCGTGTCCCTGCACTGCGAAAAGAACTTCCCGGCGCGCAAGGCCACCAGCGACTGGGACATCCCGCTGCCCATGGGCATGGGCGATGCCGACTACCTCAAGGTGGTGGACGACGCCCTCAACTACCTGCTGCCGCTCTACCAGCCCGACCTGGTGCTGTATGACGCGGGTGTCGATGTGCACAAGGACGACGCCCTGGGTTATCTCAAGCTGACAGACGCAGGCGTCGCCGCCCGTGATGAAAGCGTGATGCGCCATTGCCTGGGCCGCGACATCCCGGTGGTGGGCGTAATTGGCGGCGGCTACAGCAAGGATCGCCCTGCCCTGGCCCGTCGCCATGGCATCCTGCATCACAGTGCCCAACGGGTGTGGACATCATCAGGCTGTCATTGAAGTGTGGGTGCGTTACCCACAATGCCTGTGGAACGGCCTGTGGATAAGTTGAGCGTAAGCGCCTGCAAGGCACACGCCACATAGGGTGTAGGAACGTGTACGTTTTTTGATCAGGCAGTTTCGCGGTGCTCGGGTAGAATGCTCGGCCTACTTCGCCGAACCGCAGTCACCGCCATGCCCCAGATTCCAGCCCAGCCCCCTCACGTCACGATCATCGGTGGCGGCCCCGCCGGGCTGATGGCCGCCGAAGTATTGAGCCAGGCCGGGGTCCGAGTGGACCTGTATGACGGCATGCCATCGGTGGGTCGCAAGTTCCTGCTGGCCGGGGTTGGCGGCATGAACATCACCCATTCCGAGGCCTACCCGGCATTTCTCTCACGGTACGCCGAGCGCGCACCCGACATCGCCCCCTTGCTGCGCCAGTTTGGCGCCGAGGCGTTGTGCGAATGGATCCATGGGCTGGGGATAGAAACCTTTGTCGGCAGCTCTGGCCGGGTGTTTCCGACCGATATGAAAGCCGCGCCGCTGCTGCGCGCCTGGCTCAAGCGCTTGCGCGACCAAGGGGTAGTTATCCACACCCGCCACCGCTGGCTGGGCTGGAATGCCGATGGCGGATTAATTATCCACAGCCCGGATGGCGAGAAAACTGTCCACAGCGATGCCGTGCTCCTGGCCCTCGGCGGCGGCAGTTGGTCGCGCCTGGGTTCCGACGGCGCCTGGCTCAAGTTGCTGGAAGCCCAAGGCGTGCCTTACGCCCCGCTGCAACCGAGCAACTGTGGCTTCGAGGTAACGGCCTGGAGCGACTTGATGGTGAGCAAATTCGCCGGAGCGCCGCTGAAAAACGTCGCCATCGGTTTGGCAGATGACAAACCCCGGTTGGGCGAATGCGTGATCACCGCGACCGGTATCGAGGGCAGTTTGATCTACGCCCTGTCGGCGCCGATTCGCGAAGCCATCAACCGCGACGGCTCAGCCACCCTGCATATCGACCTGCTGCCGGGCAAGCCACTGGACAAGGTGCAGGCTGCATTGGCCAAGCCCCGTGGCTCACGTTCGATGAGCAAGCATTTGCACAGTCAGTTGGGGTTGGATGGGGTCAAGGCCGCGCTGTTGCGCGAGTTGGCGCCTGCCGAGCATTTCAGCGACCCGCAGCAATTGGCCGTCGATATCAAGGCTCTGCCGCTGACCCTGGTGAAAACCCGGCCAATGGACGAAGCCATCAGCACCGCAGGTGGCGTGCCGTTTGAGGCGCTGGATGAGCGCTTGATGCTCAAGCAATTGCCGGGAGTGTTCTGTGCCGGAGAGATGCTGGACTGGGAAGCGCCGACGGGCGGGTATTTGCTGACGGGGTGTTTTGCCAGTGGGCGGGCTGCGGGGCGCGGGATGTTGGAATGGCTAAAGCACCGGTAGTCGCCGTGGGCTCAGGTCCGCCATCGCAGGCAAGCCAGCTCCCACATTTGAATGGGTTCACAGTTCAAATGTGGGAGCTGGCTTGCCTGCGATGAGGCCCTGACAGGCAGCAAAGAAATTACTTCTTCTTACGCGGCCCGGTATTAAAAACCGGCACCTTGCGCACCGGCTTGATCGACGGCTCTGCCGCCACTTCCCCGCTTTCTACCCACTTGCCCAGGTTGCGCTTGCCGCCACCACCCGAGGTCTTGGGCTTCTTCGGCTTTTTCGGCTTCTTCACTACCTGGCCACTGGCATCGGTATCCGGCACGCGGTGCTCCGGTTCGAAGTCCTGTTCCATTTTGCGGGTCAGGGTTTGGCGGGTCAGCATCTCGATGGCCGAGAGCATATTCACTTCATCGGCACACACCAGGGAAATCGCCTCGCCGGTGTTGCCCGCCCGGCCAGTACGGCCGATGCGGTGGATGTAATCCTCGGCGACAATCGGCAGGTCAAAGTTGACCACCATCGGCAAATCTTCGATATCCAGGCCACGGGCCGCCACATCGGTGGCCACCAGGATCTGCACATCGCTGGCCTTGAAGCGGTCCAGGGCACGTTGGCGCGTAGCTTGTGGCTTGTCGCCGTGGATGCCGTCGGCATTGATCCCCAGGCCTTGTAGCTTATCTACCAACGCATCCACGCCATTGCGGGTCTTGGCGAACACCAGTACCTGCTTCCACTTGCCCTTGCGCATCAGGTGCACAAACAGCTCGGCCTTGCGCTTCTTGTCCACCGGCACCACCCATTGCTTGACGGTGTTGGCAGCGACGTTGCGCGGGCTGACTTCAATGCTCAAAGGGTCATTGAGCATCTGCCCGGCCAGCAGGCGGATATCGTCGGAGAAGGTCGCGGAAAACAGCAGGGTCTGGCGCTTTTTCGGCAGCATGCGGTAAATGTTCGCCAGTTCTTCCGAGAAGCCCAGGTCGAGCATGCGGTCGGCTTCATCCAGCACCAGGGTTTGCAGCTGATTGAGTTTCAGCGCGTTCTGGCGGAACAGGTCGATCAAGCGCCCAGGGGTGGCAACCAGAATGTCGACGCCCTTGCGCAGCTTCATCATCTGCGGGTTGATGCTCACCCCGCCATACACCGCGTAGGTGGTCAGGGGCAGATGTTCGGCGTATTGGGCAACGCTGGCGTGAACCTGCTCGGCCAACTCGCGGGTGGGGCACAGGATCAGCGCACGCACCGAGTTAGCGGTGACCTTCGGCCCTTCCATGGTCAGCAGTTGCAGGAGCGGCACGGCAAAGCCGGCAGTCTTGCCGGTACCGGTCTGGGCCGCGGCCATCAGGTCGCGACCGGCCAGCACCGCCGGAATGGCTTGCGCCTGCACCGGCGTCGGGGTCTGGTAGCCAAGCGCCTCAAGGGCGCGCAGCAAGGGTTCGATCAGGCCAAGTGTGGCGAAAGTCATGTGTTTACCGTAGGAAAAATTCAGCGCAAGGGCGTAATGCGCGGCAGTTTACCTTATTTCCGGCTTCGGCTTACGCCACTGGGGCAGGCTGATCAACAGCACAGCGCTGATGATCACGAGCATCGCCAGGGCTTCTTCCAGGCCGATGGTCTCGCCGACAAACACAATCCCCAGCAATACCGCCACGGCCGGGTTGACGTAGGCATAGCTGGTGGCCGCTGCCGGACGCACATGCTTGAGCAGGTACATATAAGCGTTGAAGGCGATGATCGAGCCAAACACGGTCAGGTAAGCCAGGGCCAGCCAACCTTCCACCGGCGGCATCGCCTCCAGGTGTTCGCCCTTGAGTGCGCTGCCGATCAACAGCACCACACCGGCGATCAACATTTCGGCGGCGCTGGCCATGGCGCCCTGAGGCAACGGCAAGTGCCGGCTCCAGACCGAACCAAACGCCCAGGAAGCGGCGGCGAACAACAGCAGCCCAGCGCCCAGGGGGCTCGACTGCAGGTTGGAGCCCATGTTGAGCATGGCGATGCCGATCATCCCCAGAATCACCCCGGCCCATTCCAGACGGGTATTACGCGCGCCCCAGAAATAGCCACAGAGCAAGGTAAACAGCGGCACCGTCGCCACGGCCAGCGCGGCGACGCCGGAGGTCACGCCGGTGTGTTCAGCCACACTCACGGCGCCATTGCCGAACGTCAGCAGCAAAATGCCGATCATGCCCGCGGCTTTCCACTGCGCCCAGGTCGGCGCCGGCACCCCGCGCCAGCGCAAGTAGCCATACATCAGCGCCCCCGCCGTACAAAAGCGAATCCCCGCCAGCATCAACGGCGGCCAGTACTCCACGCCAATGCGGATAACCAGGTAGGTAGAACCCCAGATCACGTACAACGCAAAAAAAGCGGCGATCAACGGTAACGGAAAACGACGTGGGCCAGGCATGGGCAGCTCTGCGGCAAGACAAGGGATCGCTATTTTAGGAATCCGCGCCAGTAAACATAAGTTACAAAACCTGTTTAAAGCGCCCATACACTTTTCAAATCATGGTTATCAAGGCTATAAGCCTTGTATTCGAAAGCCCCCTACCGGCAGAGCCTTATCATGGACAAATACGACCGCATGCTCCTCAGCGCCCTGCTGGAGGATGGCCGCGCCACCTACGCGCAACTGGCCCGTACCGTTAACCTCTCCGCCCCCGCCGTGGCCGAACGCGTGGCCAAGCTGGAGGCCAGCGGCGTAATCACCGGCTACCAGGCCAAGGTCGACCTGTCCAAGATCGGCTTGCCGATCCAATGCACAATCGAACTGCGCTTGACCAACAACGGCAGCCAGAAGGTGTACGACGCCCTGGCAGAAATCCCCGAACTGACCGAATGCCACCGGGTCACCGGCGACCCCTGCGTGATCATGCAAGCGGCGGTGGGGTCGATGCCGGAATTGGAGAACCTGATCAACCGGGTGGCGAAGTTTGGCTTCAGCAAGACCTCGATCATCCTGTCGAGCGCCATAGAGCGGCGGGTGCCGTTGGGGCATTTGGAAGGGAAGAATGGCGGTGCCTGAGCGCAGGCCTACTGTTGATCGGGTTGCCGGGGCTGGATGCGAATAAGTGTAGGAGCGGGCTTGCCCGCGATAGCGGTGTGTCTGGCCCGAATGGCTAAACTGACCCACCGCCATCGCGGGCAAGCCCACTCCCACAGTTTGATCTTGGTTGGGCTCGGGATTGCTATCAGAACCCGCGATGTTTCTTCAGATGATCATTGATCTTCGCCGCCGGCACTTTCTGCAAACTGCACAGCAGGTCATGGGACAACTCGCGCAAGCCATGGGCACGGCGCAGTTCCTGCGCCAGGTGGGCGGTGAGGTTGGCTGCCATTTCCGCGTCGGCCATGGCCCGGTGAGCCTTGCCGGTGTGGGGCAACTGAGCGTAGGAGGTCAGGGTGCCAAGCTTGTGGTTCGGTGCTGCAGGCATCAGCCGGCGCGCCAACAGTAGCGAACAGGCGAATTTTTGCAGGCGGGTGCGGCGGATCAGGCCCAGTTCGAAGTCCCAGAACTTCTGGTCGAACGCGGCGTTGTGCGCCAGCAGCGGCGTGGTGCCGACAAACTCATTGACCTCGTTCATCACCCGCTCCGCCGGCGGCGCGCTGCGCAGCATGGCGTTGCTGATGCCGGTCAGTTGCTCGATAAACCCCGGCACGCGCACGCCGGCGTTCATCAGGCTCTGGTAGCGGTCCACGATCTGGCCCTGCTCCAGGATGACCACGGCAATTTCCGTGGCCCGGCAACTGCTGCTCGGCGAAATGCCGGTGGTTTCAAAGTCGATGACCGCTATACGTTCCAAACCTGTTCCAACCCCATCTGAAAATCTATTTGAGCAACAACGCGCCTTCGATAGGCACGTAGCGGCTGGCCGCGCGGATCAACGAGTTGGCCGTCAGCCCCGGCACGCCGTAGGCCACGGCTTCGACGCCATGTTTATGAATGATGCGATCGAGCAACATGTCGAAATCGCCATCACCCGAGGCCAGCACTATTTCGTCGACATGGTCGGCAGCGTCCATGATGTCGATGGTGATGCCCACGTCCCAATCGCCTTTGGCCGAGCCATCGCTGCGCTGGATGTAAGGCTTGAGCTTCACGGTAAAGCCCAGGTTGCGCAGGATCTGCTGGAACTGCTGCTGCTTGCTGTCGCCACGGTCGATGGCGTAGGCATACGCCTCGACGATCTGCCCGCGCTGGCTGATATCAGCCCACAGGGCGGCGTAGTTGAAGTGGCAGCCATAAGCCTGGCGCACGGTGTAGTAGAGGTTCTGCACATCGGCGAACACTGCTATTTTTTTCACCGCATATCCTCATGGCACCGGGGACGTGATGGCCCGCAAAGGCGCTCAGTATGCCAGCCAAGAGGAGGTTTCCGAGAAAAATCAGACCGGGGCGACAACGCGCCCCGATTCAGTGAGTGTCAGACGAAGGAGTCGTCGTCGCCAAAGTAGGAAGAATCATCGGCATAACCACTGTCGGCGAAGCTGTCAGTGCTGTCATTGCCCGCGAAACGTTGCTCGTCATTGCCCCAACCACTGTTGTCACTGGCCGGTGCCGGCTCTTCGCGGATGATCTCTTCCACCACCTGCGGCTGCTGGTTATGGCTGAACAGGCTGCTGATGCCTTGGGCCAGCATCACACCACCGGCCACGCCGGCTGCGGTTTTCAGGGCGCCGCCGAGAAAGCCGCCACCGGCGGGCGCTGCCGGCTGGGGTTGCTGATAATTCTGTTGTGGCGCAGGCGCGCTATTGAAGCCCGGCCGGCTCGGCTCGCGCCAACCGCCCGCGCCAGAGGCCGGCGCGCTGGGCGCAGGCTGCGGTTCGCGGGAGCTGCCACCAAAGATGCTCGACAGAAAACCACCACCGCTCGCGGCCGGCGGTGCTGTCCGGGTGCGTTGCAACTCATCCTGCAACTGCTGAATTTGCTGCGCCTGCTGCTTGTTCTGCGCATCCAGGCTCTTGATCGCGGCTTCCTGCACCAGAATCGCCTGGGTCATGAAGTACCCGGCGGCTGGTTGGCGAGTGATGTGCTCCTTGATCCGCGCTTCTGCCTGGGCGTCGCGGGGGGCTGAATCCGTTTCGGCTTGCTGCAACCGTGAAAACAGTCCATCGATCAGGGTTTGCTCTTCGCTGTTCATGGCGACCTCGTTAGATTGCCGGTAAAAATCTGCGTCCCGCCCGCAATGGGCAAGGTACGCCACCAGTAATGGGGCTGGGCCGCGGCGTTTCAATGGTCTTTACCCAAGGTTTACGTTTGTCGGTGATCAGTTAAAGTGTCTGCTGCTTTTTTGGCCTGTGATGACTTTGATGAATCCGTTGACCGTTCTGCGCGACTCTTTCTATTTCTTCCAGCGCAACCTGGGCGCCATCGTGCAGTTGTGCCTGCCCTTGGTGATCCTGGAAGCCGTACTGCAACAAGTGCTCGATCGCACGCTGGGCCCGGAGGCGTTCACCGGCTACAGCATGATCGTCGGGCTGCTGGTGTATCCGCTGTACACCGCCGCGTTGATCCTGTTCCTCGACGCCCGCAGCCGTGGCGAGTCGCCGCGCACCGCCGACGTGCTGGCCATGGCGCTGACCCTGTGGCCTCGCTATGCGCTACTGACCGCCATGAGCACCTTGCTGATCCTGCTGGGGCTGTCGCTGTATTTCCTGCCGGGGCTATGGCTGATGGTCACCCTGGCCTTCGCCGAATACCTGCTGGTACTGCGCGGCATGCCTGCGCTGGCCGCGATGAAGGAAAGTTTCCGCCTGACCCGCGGGCATTTCCTGCGCATCCTGATCTGCCTGTTGTGCGTAATGACCCCGCTGTGGCTGCTCAAGGGCGCCAGCGTCGCGGCCTGGCCCGACCTGCAGAACCCGCTGCTGGCGGTGCTGATCGACAGTGCCCACAGCTTCTTGCAGTTGTTTACCAGCGTGGTGCTGTTCCGCCTGTTCATGCTGATCGCCGGTGATGCAGACGCCCGTTAACATGGTCCTTGGGCTCCCGACTGCCGGTCGGGTATGCTCCGTGCCTGTCCTGCAGCGCCATAAGGCGAGCCGATGATCCGTTTACTGCGTACAACCCTGGTAGGTCTGCTGATTCTGGCTGGCGTGCTGACCGCCCTGGTCTACAGCCTGACCTGGCGCCCCGCCGACAAACAGACCTTGCCCGTAAGCTGCGTCGCCCCGCGCGCGCCGACGCTGCTGCCCGGCCAGGCGCTCAAGGTGATGACCTGGAACGTGCAGTACCTGGCGGGCAAGAACTACGTGTTCTGGTACGACACTCCCGACGGTAGCGGCCCGGACGAGCGCCCCACCATCGAAGACATGGCCTCCAGCCTGGACGAAGTGGCACGGGTGATCCGTGACGAACAGCCAGACGTACTGTTGTTGCAGGAGCTGGACGAAGGCGCCAAGCCATCCCACTACCAGGATCAACTGGCGCTGCTCCAGGAGCGTCTGGTGGACCTCTACCCTTGCAGCGTCCAGGCTTTCGACTGGAAAGCCGACTTTGTGCCCGACTGGCATATCTTCGGCAGCGTCGGCCGCAAGCTGGTGACCCTCAGCCGCTACCAGATCGAACACGCCGAACGCCTGCAACTGCCCGTGGCCTCGGCCAACCTGCTCAGTCGCCAATTCCAGCCAAAGCCTGCGTTGCTGCTCAGTTACCTGCCGTTGAGCGACGGCGGCCAACTGGCAGTGCTCAACACCCGCCTGGACAATGGCGCACCCGGCCACAGCGCGGTGCGCGAACAGGTACAGGCAACCATCAAACTGCTGGATAAATTCGAAAGCCGAGGCACGCCGTGGCTGATTGGCGGGGATTTCAACCTGTTGCCGCTGGGGCAATTCCTGCGCCTGGACCCTGGCCGACGCGGGCAGTACTCACCGGACAGCGAGCTGCATCTGCTGTGGGACAAATACCCGATGGTCCCCAGCAACAGCCAATCCAGCGGGATTGACCGCGCCCAGTGGCTGACCCACTTCCCCAACGACCCGGGCCTCGATGGGCCGGATCGCACGGTGGATTATCTGTTCTTCAGCCCAAGGCTGAAGAAGGTCGAAGCCAGAGTGCGCCAGGACGATACGTTACGTATTTCCAATCATTTGCCGGTGATTGCGCGGTTCCTGCTGCCTGCGGCGCAATAGCAAACACCCCCAAACCCAATGTGGAATAGGGTTCGTGTAGGAGCTGGCTTGCCTGCGATAGCGGTCTGTCATCCAGCACCTGGCTAACTGACCCTCCGCCATCGCAGGCAAGCCAGCTCCCACAGTTAGATCTTGATCGGGATTACTTGCGCGGTTTGATCCGCGCAGTCGCCTCTGCCACCAAGGGGTCATCCGGCCAGTAATGCTTGGGATACCGCCCCTTCAGATCCTTCTTCACCTCGGCGTAGGTACTGCGCCAGAAGTTCGCCAGATCCTGGGTCACCTGCACCGGCCGCCGTGCTGGGGACAGCAGGTGCAACTTGACCACCTGCCGCCCACCGGCGATGCGTGGGGTGTCGGCCAGGCCGAACAGCTCCTGCAAGCGCACCGCAAGAATCGGCGGCTGTTCACTGTAGTCCAGGCGCACCGATGAGCCCGAAGGCACTTTCAAATGATGGGGCGCCAGTTCGTCCAGGCGCTGGGGCAGCGGCCAGGGCAACAGGTTATGCAGGAAGCTGGAAACATCCAGGTTGGCGAAATGGCTCAAGCGCGAGACCTTGCCCAAGTACGGCATCAACCAATGTTCCAGGCTGGCGAGCAAGGCGCTGTCGCTGACGTCGGGCCACTCACTGGGCTTGCCGGCATCCAGTTGACGCAGCAGCATGACGCGGGCCTGCCACTGGCGCAGTTCAGGGGTCCAGGGCAGCAGCTCCAGGCCCTTGCGCCGCACCAGGTTGACCAGCGCCTGGCTGCGGGCGGACTCGTCCAGGCCCGTCAGCGGCTCGCGGCTGAGGATCAGCTCACCGACCTTGCGCTGGCGTTCAGCGCGCAACACGCCCTCGCGCTCATCCCAATCCAGTTGATCGAAGCAGCGCACTTGCTCGGCCAATACCGAATCGAACAGCGCCGGATCAAAATCCGCGGCCAGGTAGATCCGCTCTTCACGCTGGCCCTGCCGGCTGCCCAGGTCGGCAATCACCAACCATGCTTGTTTCATCAGGCTGTCGGCCTCTGCAAACAACGCGGCGCGACCGTTGGCCAGGCGATACTCCGCACCGCCGGCACGACGCTGCTGCGCCACCCGGTCCGGGTAGGCCAGTGCCAGCAACGCCCCAAGCCAACGCGGATGATCGGGATCGGCCACCGGCTGCTCGGCCTTGCCTCTCAGATAGCCGCGATATTGCCGGGCCAATTGCCTGGCCCGCTGCACGCCACCCTGGGTGCCACGGGCGCGCTCCTCGCCAGACAACAACGCCAGGCGACTGTGCAAGTCCGCACCGGCGCCACGCAAGATGTCGCGCTCGCCCAGTAGCGCGGCAACATCACACGCCATGTTCGCCAGCCCCAGGTCCTGCCCCCGCAACAACAAATGCGCGATGCGCGGGTGCGCCGGCAGGCTGGCCATTTTCTGCCCGTGGGGAGTCAAGGTCGCGTCCTTCAACGCGCCCAAACGTTCCAGCAAATCCTGGGCCTGGGCATAGGCGGCGGTGGGCGGGACATCAAGCCAGACCAACTGCGTCGGCGTCACGCCCCAGCGCGCCAGTTGCAGGGCGAGGCCGGCAAGGTCCGCCGAGAGAATTTCCGCGCTGCCATAGGCCGCCAGCGCTTCATGCTGGTCTTCGGACCACAAGCGATAACACACGCCTGGCTCCAGTCGCCCGGCCCGGCCTGCGCGCTGGGTAGCACTGGCACGGGAGATGCGCTGGGTGTCGAGACGGGTCATGCCGCTACCGGGGTCAAAGCGCGGTACCCGCGCCAGCCCGGCGTCGATCACCACTCGCACGCCATTGATGGTCAGGCTGGTCTCGGCAATGTTGGTGGCCAGCACCACCTTGCGCTTGCCGGCGGGTGCCGGGTCGATAGCCGCCCGCTGGGCTGTCAGGTCGAGCTCGCCATGCAACGGGCAGAGCAGCACATCGCTGCGCTCACCGAGGGCGTCGGCCAGCTGTTGATTGACCCGGCGAATCTCCGCCTGCCCCGGCAGGAACACCAGCACGCTACCGGTTTCGTCGTGCAGGGCTTCAAGGATGGTCTGCACCAACCGTGGCTCGATAAACTCACCGGGCTGGAATGGCCGCCCCCAGCGCATCTGCACCGGGTACATGCGGCCTTCGCTGCGCAGGATCGGTGCGTTGTCCAGCAGACCCGACAAGCGTTCGCCTTCGAGGGTGGCAGACATGAGGAGGATTTTCAGCGGCTGCTCGTCGCGAAACAACTCGCGGCCATTGAGGCTCAGGGCCAATGCCAGGTCGGCGTCGAGGCTGCGCTCATGGAATTCGTCGAAGATCAGCAAGCCCACGCCATCAAGTGCCGGATCATCCTGCAGGCGGCGGGTGAGGATGCCTTCGGTGACCACTTCGATACGGGTGCTGGGGCCGACCTTGCTGTCCAGGCGGATGCGGTAGCCAACGGTCTCCCCGACCTTCTCCCCCAGCTCACTGGCCAACCGCTCGGCGGCGGCACGGGCGGCGAGCCGGCGGGGTTCAAGCATCAGGATGGTTTGCCCGGCCAGCCAGGTTTCATTCAACAGCGCC